>QKCK01000164.1 GCA_003245695.1 Bacteroidota bacterium
TGTTCCTATAAATGACTTGATGTTTATCTGGTTCTCAACCAGGTCACTTACCCTGTATGAACCCAGAAAGTTAAGTGATAATGGCACTATGACAAAATATCCAAATGCCACTCCCATAAAGAATAGCAGTGATGCTGAAACAACAGCTCCGCGTGCATGTTTACGCTCTTTCTCATACAGTGCCGGTTTAAAGAAACTCCAGAATTCATACAGAACATAAGGAGCAGCCACGATCAACCCTGCAACAAGGGAGATACTGATGTGGGTCGTAAACTGGCCTGTCATCTTTATGCTTATCAGCTGAACGGGATTCTGATTTATACATAGCACCGGTGCATTGACCATGTCTGCAAGCCTGCATAAAAGTATGTTGGTAATGAACCAGGGCTGGTTAGGCGCCAGTATGATCTTATCGAAGATAATATCCTTAAACAGAAAGGCTATAATAGCGCCGGCAACCACAGCTACAAATGACCTTATTATGTGCCACCTTAATTCTTCAAGGTGCTGAAGAAAAGTCATCTCCTGCTCCCCGCTGTTTTCTTTATGCTTTGTCCAAAACATTAAAACTATATGTTTTTGAGTCTGTAAAGATGGTGATTCTTATTTTTTCAAACAATAGTCCCTGCTCTCTCTTTATGGTATGAAAATTGACAGCAAAAGATTTGCTCAATAATCATTTTTTGGTTATTTTTGATATAAGGGTAGAAAAAGCGATAAAAGTTTAGCCATCTCTGTCTGCTTTTAATGCATAACGGGAAGGGGGTTTTATAATGTATAAAGATTCTTCAATACACGATTATTTAAAACGATATTTTGGCTTTGATACATTCAAAGGCACACAGGAAGATATTATTAAAAATATTCTCGGTGGTCGTGACACTTTTGTGTTAATGCCTACCGGAGGAGGTAAGTCACTCTGTTATCAGCTGCCTGCTGTTATTATGGATGGCACAGCCATTGTGATCTCACCTCTCATTGCACTGATGAAAAATCAGGTGGATGCAATGCGTAACTTCAATACCACTGATGATGTGGCTCATTTCCTCAATTCGTCTCTTACAAAGAGTGCAATAACAAAGGTAAGGCAGGATGTGCTTGGTGGAAAGACAAAACTGCTTTATGTTGCTCCGGAATCACTTACAAAAGAGGAGAACATTGAATTTCTGAAGAGTGTTAATATATCATTCTATGCGGTTGATGAGGCTCACTGTATATCTGAATGGGGACACGACTTCAGACCTGAGTACAGGCGTATACGTCCTATAATAGACAATATTGGCCGCTCACCGATAATAGCCCTTACCGCCACTGCAACACCAAAGGTGCAGCATGATATACAGAAGAACCTGAATATTCTCGATGCGGATATCTTCAAGTCATCTTTTAACCGCGCCAATCTTTATTATGAGGTGAAAGCCAAACAGGACGCCGCGCGTGAGATAATAAAGTACATAAAGAATAACCTGGGTAAGTCAGGTATCATATACTGTCTCAGCCGTAAAAAGGTTGAAGAGCTGGCTGAGACACTTAAGGTTAATGATATAAAAGCTCTTGCATATCATGCAGGTATGGATTCTGCAACACGATCAGCAAACCAGGATAAGTTCCTGATGGAAGAGGTTGATGTGATAGTAGCTACCATTGCTTTTGGTATGGGTATCGATAAACCTGACGTCAGATACGTGATTCATTACGATATGCCAAAGAGTCTGGAAGGTTATTATCAGGAGACCGGCAGAGCTGGTCGTGATGGTGGCGAAGGAAGATGTATAGCGTATTACAGCTATGATGACATCGTTAAACTTGAAAAATTCATGCAGGGCAAACCTATCGCAGAACAGGAGATAGGGAAACAACTGTTGCTTGAAACCGTCTCCTATGCTGAGTCATCAACCTGCAGGCGCAAAATACTGCTTCATTATTTTGGTGAAGAATATACACAGGATAACTGCGAGGCATGTGATAACTGCCTGCATCCAAAGACTCAGTTTGAAGGGAGTGAATATGTTGTAAATGTTCTTGAGACTGTACTTGCTGTAAAGGAAAAACATAAAGCAGACCATATTGCAAAAGTACTGGCAGGCGTTGTTAACTCTGCAATAAAATCTTACAAGCACCATAAGCTTGATACCTTTGGCATTGATGAGGAGAAAGATGAGAAATTCTGGAATATGGTTATCAGGCAGGCACTTATTGGCAAGTTGCTTACGAAAGACATTGAAAACTACGGGTTGATAGGTCTGACACAAAAAGGAAGGGATTATATTGAAAAGCCCTACTCATTTATGCTTAATGAGGACCATGATTACACTGAGTCAGAGGATGAGGAAGCGAACTTTGGGGCGCGCACTGCTGCCACTGATGAGGAGCTGCTTAGCATTCTGAAGGATCTGCGTAAGAAGCTGGCAAAGCACTCCGGACAGCCACCATATACTATCTTCCAGGATCCATCGCTCGAGGAGATGGCAATACAGTACCCAGTTACCATTGAAGAGCTGCAGAACATAACCGGCGTAGGGGCAGGGAAAGCCCAGCGTTATGGCAATGAGGTGGTAGAGATAATAAAAAACTATGTGGCTGACAAAGAGATTCTGCGTCCTCAGGATATGGTGGTGAAATCAGTGGTCAACAAATCCGGGCTTAAAGTATATATTATTCAGAGCATTGACCGTAAGATGCCTCTTGATGATATTGCCGAGGCAAAAGGACTTGAACCTGAAGAATTATTATCGGAAATAGAGGCAATTGTAAGCTCAGGAACCAAATTGAATATTGACTACTACGTTAATATGGCTATTGACGAGGATCGTCAGAATGACATCTACTCTTTCTTCATGGAAGAGGCACAGACAGGATCGCTTGAAGAAGCCATAAATGAGCTGGGAGGAGAGTTTGAGGAAGAGGAAATACGACTGATGAGGATAAAGGTACTCTCTGACGGCAACTGACAACTATCACCTGTTTTAATACCATCACCATCTGTTGGTTCTGAAAAGACCAGCTGTTACCGTGACAATCACATAGAAGGGATATATTAACTGAAGCAGGGGGAACATGTAAAACAGTTCTCTCTTGCCGTGAAATATTGCCCTGTTATTTATGATGAGCATGTCGGGTATTGATTTCATTATAAAAAGTAGCAAGGCAACATAAAAAAAAGCGGGATTAAACAGGGCGAAAATGGCTGCAGTAATAATTGCACACGATATCAGCAAAACAGAGGCTCCGGTTAGAATTGTTTTCTTATCACTGTACGATTGGGCTTTGGAGGCCCATCTCGACCTCTGTCTTAAGAAGGAAGCCGGATCCGGTGAGGGGTCTGTTGTTACTGTAGCATTCTCAGACTCAAGCCATGCCACTCTTTTCCCCTCTCTTTTAAGATAGTGCAGTAGGAATACGTCGTCTCCTGAGAGTGTCTTGCCACTTATGTCGGTATCTTTTTGCGGATAGAGATCCCTGCGGAAAGCCATGCCGGCACCATTGCACATCACTGCATCATTCATTTCTGCACTCCCTGCTGTTACCCCCTGCAGACTCAGAAACTCAAACTGTTGTGCCTTGCCAAAGAGAGTGCCATTATCATAAACTGTCACCGGACATAGTATCATGTCAGCTCCTTTGTCACTGTAAAATGATGCAATCTCTTTTACCCAGCTCTCAGGCAGGTGGCAATCATCGTCAGTGGTTATTATAAGCTCTGCCGAGGAAGCCTCAATGCCACTCCTGATGGCTTTCTTTTTTCCTTTTCCCTTATTGGGTATCACCCTGCATAACTGTTGCGCAGCAACAGGCAGATCATTATGTTGTAGCCTGCCTCCTGAATCATCGGCAAGGATCACTTCCATAAGCTGATGATCATAATTCTGTAATAACAGGTCGTTTATTATGGGGGAGATATCCGCTGCACTGCGGTTGGTGGCAATTACCACAGATATCTTAATGGTTGGCTTGCTCTCCGGGATGTATCTCTCAAGCTTCCGCAGGCCTGCGAACACTTGTAACATTAAATAGAGGTATGGTGTGGCAGAGGCAATCAGTAAAAGGACTATTTCACTCTCTGAGCCATTCATATGTCTTGTAATGAGATCCGTTCATTCCCATGGCCTCGTATGTCTTCTGTGCCCTGTGATTTTCAGACTCCACATAAAGCCTAAGACCACATATTCCCTCATTCAACCCTATCTCCCTGATGTAATCATACATCAGCCTGAACACTCCTTTGCGGCGGTAATCAGGAATGACATACACAGACTGAAACCACCAGATAACCCCATTCCGCCAGTCGCTCCATTCATATGTTATCATCAGTGATGCTACAACAATTCCGTTGTCTTCAGCAACATAATATCTTCCATGGGTTTCATCACTGAAGACAGCAATTACTCCCTGTGTCAGAGTATTCCGGTCAAGAGACAGATTCTCTGTCTCCATTGCCATGGCCATCTGAAAAGAGATAATTGCTTCGGAATCAGTCTCTGTGGCTTTTCTTACTGTTATCATTCTTTTTCAGTTAACAACAAACGTGACTCTAATATTCATCCCATGCCTTTATCTCTACCTTGTCTTCAGGCAATGTACAGAAAGCCATTATGAATGCTGATGCTAAACGTGCATTTGTTATAAGGGGAATATTAAAGTCAACAGCGCTTCTTCTTATCTGGTAGTCATTATATAATTCAGTGGCAGATAGATCTTTAGGGATATTTATTACAAGGTCTACCTCTTTCTTACGAATCAGTTCCACTGTATTTGGAGACATGTTTTCATCGGGCCAGTAGGCTACCTCAGATTCCACACCATTATTTGAAAGGAAGAGCTGTGTGCCCCTTGTTGCGTATATCTTATATCCTCTGTCCCTCAGCAGACGTGTTGCCTCAAGCAGGTCAGTCTTTGACTTTGCCGGACCTGAGGAGACCAGGATAGCTTTTTGGGGCACCCTGTATCCCACTGATATCATTGCTTTTAATATGGCTTCATAAAATCCTTCACCAAGGCATCCCACTTCACCTGTTGATGACATGTCTACACCGAGAATAGGATCTGCTTTTGCCAGTCGTGAGAAGCTGAACTGTGGTGCTTTGACACCTACATAGTCAAGGTCAAAAACTGACTTATGGGGTCGTTCATATTCAGTTCCCAGCATCACCTTTGTGGCCAGCTCAATAAGATTTGTCTTGAGTACCTTGGAGACAAACGGCATGCTGCGACTGGCTCTAAGGTTACATTCAATGACCTTTATCTCATTATTCCTGGCAAGGAACTGTATATTAAACGGACCTGAGATATTTAACTCTGAGGCTATCAGACGTGTTATGCGTTTTATCCTCCTTACCGTTTCAAAATATAGTTTCTGTGGAGGAAACACTATGGTGGCATCACCTGAATGAACACCGGCAAACTCTACATGTTCACTTATAGCATAGGCAACTATCTCGCCTGACGATGCTACAGCATCTATCTCTATCTCCTTAGCCTGCTCAATAAACTCAGAAATAACCACAGGATGCTCTTTTGAAACACTGGCAGCCAGCTCAAGAAAATGAACCAGTTCGCTCTTGTTGGACACAACATTCATCGCTGCCCCGGAGAGAACATATGATGGTCTGACAAGTACAGGAAAACCAATTGTGTCTGTGAAATGATCAACCTCCTCTATTGTTGATAGCTCTTTCCATCGTGGCTGATCTATGCCAAGCATATCACACATTGAAGAGAACTTATGACGGTCTTCTGCCCTGTCTATCGACTCAGGTGGTGTACCAAGTATCGGCACCCCTTCTTTATGAAGCCGCAATGCAAGATTGTTGGGTATCTGGCCTCCCATTGAGAGAATCACACCCTGAGGTGATTCAAGATCAATGACATCCATTACTCGTTCAAATGATAGTTCATCAAAATAGAGCCTGTCACAGATATCATAATCAGTACTTACGGTCTCAGGGTTATAGTTTATCATCACGCCCCTTAATCCCTCTTTCCTGATTGTGTTTATCGCATTCACCGAGCACCAGTCAAACTCCACACTCGATCCTATCCTGTAAGCTCCTGATCCCAGGACGACGACAGAACGCTTGTCATTTTCATACCAGATATCGTGTTCTCTTCCGCTGTAGGTAAGATAGAGATAGTTTGTCTTTGCCGGATATTCAGCTGCCAGGGTGTCAATCTGCTTCACATACGGTACAATGCCTTTTGATTTGCGATATTTGCGCACATTGAGCATCTCGGTATTTATATGTGAGCTTTCAGCTCCGGTCAGGTGGCGTGCAATCTGAAAGTCGCTGAATCCCATGATCTTTGCATGAAGAAGCTCTTCTCCCGGCATCTCCTCTATTTTGCTGTATCTCTCCAGCCGGTCCTTTATGAGGGTGATATTCTGAAGCTTATATAGAAACCATTTGTCAATCCTGGTGAGGTCATGCACCTTCTCAACGCTAAATCCTTTTTCAAACGCCTCCGCAATAGAGAATATTCTCATATCAGTAGGCTGTGAGAGCTCTTTTTCTATATCGCTGAAACTGAGGTTACGGTTACTGACAAAGCCGTGCATTCCCAGCCCTGTCATACGCAGACCCTTCTGTATTGCCTCTTCAAAGGTCCTGCCTATTGCCATTATCTCACCAACGCTCTTCATGCTTGATCCTATCTCGTGGGCCACACCCTGAAATTTATTCAGGTCCCAGCGCGGGATCTTGCATACAATATAGTCAAGTGCAGGTTCAAAGCAGGCTGTGGTAGTGCCGGTGACTGAGTTCCTCAGCTGATGAAGCCCGTATCCCAGCCCGAGTTTTGCTGCAACAAAGGCAAGCGGATAACCTGTGGCTTTAGAAGCCAGTGCACTGGAACGCGAGAGCCTGGCATTAACCTCTATGACCCGGTAGTCTTCAGAGTTAGGGTCAAGAGCGTACTGAACATTACACTCACCAATAATTCCGACATGTCTGACTATCTTTATTGCCAGCTCCCTGAGCTTATGGTATTCACTGTTTGTAAGTGTCTGCGATGGAGCAACAACAATACTTTCACCGGTATGTATACCCAGAGGATCAAAGTTCTCCATGTTACAGACAGTGATGCAGTTGTCGTACCTGTCTCGAACTACCTCATACTCTACCTCTTTCCACCCTTTAAGTGACTCCTCGATAAGTATCTGATCAGAGTATGAGAAGGCACGTGTCGCCAGGGCTTTCAACTCTGTCATATCAGAGCAGAAACCACTGCCCTGACCACCAAGGGTATATGCAGCCCTTATTATGATAGGGAAGCCAAGGGTTGTGGCTGCTGCTTCAGCATCTTCCACTGTTGTCACTGCTATACTCCTGGGAGTCTTAACATCTATCTCCTCCAGCTTCTTTACAAACAGCTCCCTGTCTTCGGTATCCATTATTGCCCTTACAGGTGTACCCAGTACCTTTACTCCGTGCTTTTCAAAAACACCGTTACGGAATAGTGTGGTTCCGCAGTTCAATGCTGTCTGTCCTCCGAAAGAGAGCAATACACCGTCAGGCTTCTCTCTTTCGATTACGCGCTCAACAAAGCTGGGAGTGACAGGCAGAAAGTAAATCTTGTCTGCTATCTTCTCAGATGTCTGTACTGTTGCAATATTTGGGTTGATGAGTACGGTGAATATCCCTTCTTCCCTAAGGGCTTTCAGAGCCTGTGACCCTGAATAATCAAACTCGCCTGCTTCACCTATCTTTAGTGCCCCGGAACCAAGGAGCAATACTTTTTTTATCTCTTCCTTCATGATGCTCGTTTGGACTGCAAAAATATAAGAAATTTCCGGATAAAATGATTTTGTATTTAAAAAATGTATAATTTTGCACCACGAATGTATAATAATTCATTATGAATCGTTCATCACGTATGATATTGATAGAGAAGCTGGTGACTGAGAATGTTGTGGCATCACAGGAGCAGCTTCTGCGACTTATGGAGGGTGCAGGGATGAAGTGTACGCAGGCTACACTATCCCGCGATTTAAGGCTTCTGGGGATAAGCAGGGGCTTTGACAGGGCAGGTAATATGAGGTACCTTACCCAAAGTAAGAGAGATGCTGATGCCATTGTTATGCCAGGCAGGGAGCAGGATGCCATTTTGAGCATGCTGTGGGCTCGTGGCCTTCTAATGATAAAGACACATCCAGGGTATGCTGCAGCGGTGGCATCAAGGATTGATCGTTCAGGCAGATTTGAGGTAGCTGGAACAGTGGCTGGTGACGATACGATTTTGCTTATCCCCAGAGATGACGTCAGCACTATTGCTGTGTCTGACTGTCTTGAGACCATCTTTCCGGGTTTGATGGAGAGGATATTGCGTTAAGGGAAATTCATTATTCACATTAAAGATTAGTTACAGATGAAAAAAGTTATGCTGGCCTACAGTGGTGGGCTCGACACATCAGTTATTTTAAAATGGCTCATAAATAAAGGATATGATGTAGTGGCTTACGTTGCAAACGTAGGTCAGAATGACGATTTTGAGGCAGTGGAGAAGAAAGCACTGGAGATAGGAGCCTCAAAGGTTATTATTGAAGACCTCCGCAGGGAGTTTGTTACTGATTATGTATTTACAGCGGTAAAGGCTAATGCAATATATGAAGACCGTTATCTGCTGGGCACAGCTCTTGCACGCCCTCTTATAGCCAAGAAGCAGATTGAGGCAGCAGAACGTGAGGGAGCTGATTATGTAGCTCATGGTGCTACTGGTAAAGGGAATGATCAGGTGCGGTTTGAACTTACTTATTATGCCCTTAATCCAAACATTAAGGTTATTTCACCCTGGAAAGACGGTGAGTTTCTTTCTCAGTTCCAGGGTCGTTCTGACATGATCCGTTATGCTGCAGGTCATCGTATTCCTGTCAAGGCTTCTATTGCAAAACCTTACAGTGAGGATGATAACCTGATGCATATCAGCCATGAGGCAGGTATACTTGAAGATCCGGCATATGTAGGTGGCAAGGAGATACTTGAAAAGATGGTAATGCCTATGGATGCTCCTGACAAACCTACGCATATCTCTGTCTTCTTTAAGAATGGTCTTCCTGTTAAGGTAGTCAACAAGGATGATGGATCTATTCATGAGGATCCTCTTGAGATGTTCATTTACCTCAATAAGCTTGGTGGTGACAATGGTATTGGTTTGCTTGATATGGTTGAGAATCGTTTCGTTGGCATCAAGTCAAGAGGTATATATGAGACACCTGGAGCTACCATTCTTTATGCTGCGCATCGTGATATTGAAGGTATAGCTATGGACCGTGAGGTAATGCGCCTGCGTAACCAGCTGGCTCCCACTTTTGCCGAGTTGATATACAATGGCTTCTGGTTCAGTCCTGAGATGGACTTTCTCATGGCTGCCATGGACAAAAGTCAGGAATTAATTGACGGAGTGGTACATCTTTGCCTCTATAAAGGGAATGTGCTTATTGAAGGGCGTGAGTCTCCTTCATCATTATACAACAAGGAGTTATCGAGCATGGACATTGAGGGTGGGTTCAATCAGGCTGACAGTCTCGGATTTATCCGCATAAATGCTATTCGTCTGATGGCTCATCATGCTATTACAAAGGTTAACAAAGGGAAGTAGGCTGTTCAGATGAAACTGTGGGATAAAGGTATAGCAACAGAAGAGGCTGTCATTGGCTTTACTTGTGGCAATGACAGGGAGATGGACAACAGACTGGCTCTTTTTGATATTATAGGCTCAATGGCCCATGCGCGTATGCTTGGCCATTGTGGCCTGGTATCAAAAGAAGAGTCAGTGATGCTGCTTGAAGGACTTGCTGTGCTCTACAGAAAGGCAGTAGATGGTGAAGTGACGGTGGGGGAGGAGTATGAAGACATACACTCTCTTGTTGAAGCTGAACTGGAGAAGATATCGGGGCCTGTTGCCCGCCGTCTTCATACCGGCAGGTCAAGGAATGATCAGGTGTTAACCGACATTCATTTATATCTGCGTCATGAAACCACCAGTATATCAAAGGATGTTTTTGCTCTTTTGAACAAACTCACACTTTTAAGTAATGAAAGCCGCGATGTGCTTATGCCTGGCTTCACTCATATGCAGGCTGCTATGGTTTCATCATTTGGCCTTTGGTATGGTGCTTATGCTGAGAGTTTGTGTGATGACCTGGAGTTACTACGCAATACCTCATCAATGCTATCGGCATCACCTCTGGGTACTGCGGCAGGATATGGCAGCTCGTTGCCGCTTGACAGGGAGATGACTGCTCAGCTCCTTGGATTTGAACGGCTTATTGTTAACTCTGCCTATGCCCAGCTCTCAAGGGGCAAGACTGAACGTAATGTGGCACAGGCTATTGCTTCAGTTGCATTTACTCTTTCACGCTTTGCCAATGATGTGATCCTGTTTATGTCACCGGGATATTCATTCCTTTCGTTGAAGGACGAGCTCACCACGGGGTCATCAATTATGCCGCAGAAGAAGAACCCTGACCTCTTTGAGATAGCTCGTGCCCGTTGTAACAGATTACAGGCACTGCCAAATGAGATAGCCATGATGACAGCCACGCTGCCTCTTGGATATAACCGTGACTTTCAGATATTAAAAGAGGTGCTTTTTCCTGCCTTTGATGATATCAGGGAGATTATTGCTGTCATTTCCCTGGCTCTCGACGGTCTTTCGCCGAGGCAGGAGATAATGAATGATGAAAAGTATAACTCTGTTTTCTCTGTGGAAGAGGCTAACAGACTTGTAAAACAGGGTATCCCATTCAGGGATGCTTATAAAACCGTTGCGGGTATTGTCGGATCAGTTTTGTTTGAGGTTACGTCGCTTGATGACTATTCGCATACGGGGAGTATTGGTAACACAGGTACAGACCTCGTTGCTGCCCGGGCTGCAACACTTATGGAGAGTTTTTCTTGTCCCTCTCCTGATGAGTTGTTCCGTGCAATTTACTCCTGAAAGGCACCCCTGTAAAAGAAACGGCAGCTAACTCAGCTGCCGTTTTTTTATTCTTTCCTGTATCTTTTTATATTATCAATAAACTGATCAAACAGAAAGTCAGTGTCAGTAGGGCCTCCTGATGCCTCAGGATGAAACTGCGTTGAGAAAAACGGTTTACTCTGGTGTTTCATTCCCTCATTGGTGTTGTCATTGACATTGATGAACAGAGGGTTCCATCCTGCTGGCAGTGTGTTATTATTCACTGCAAAACCATGATTCTGTGAGGTAATAAATGCTCTGTCACTACCAACCATCAGCACTGGTTGATTATGGCTGCGGTGGCCATAGCGCAGCTTATAAGTGTCAGCACCGGCTGCCAGTGCCATGAGCTGATTACCGAGACAAATGCCGAAGACCGGTTTGTCACCGTCAATTGAGCGGCGTATGTTTTCGATTGTGGCGCGGCACATCTTTGGATCGCCGGGGCCGTTTGACAGGAAGAGACCGTCGTAATCCTCCTGGCTGTAATCGTAATCCCAGGGTACCCTGATGATTGTGGTATCACGTTTGAGAAGGTTTCGTATGATATTGTATTTAACGCCACAGTCAACAAGAACGATACGGTATCTGCCATTGCCATAAACCTTGCGTTGTGAGGTACTGACCTCTGCCACAAGGTTTACCTTATTAGGGTCATAAAACTCCACAGAGCTGCCTTCTGGTTCGATCTTACCGAGCATGGCTCCCTTCTCTCTGATGCGTTTGGTCAGCGCTCTGGTGTCAATGCCATAGATGCCAGGCACATTACTTTTGCGAAGCCATTCATCAAGGCTCTGTATTGCATTCCAGTGGCTGTATTCAAAAGAGTAGTCTGATACTATCAGAGCGGATATGTGGACGCCTGACGACTCGTAAAACATAAACAGGTCATCCTGCTCCTCTTTTCCGGGGGCCCCATAATTGCCCACCAGCGGATAGGTAAGACATAATAGTTGTCCGCGGTATGATGGGTCGGTAAGACTCTCCGGATATCCGGTCATGGCAGTGTTAAATACAACCTCTCCGGCAGCAGGCACAAGGGCTCCAAAGGAGTATCCTCTGTACGTTGTTCCGTCCTCAAGAGTTAGTTTTACTGGTTCTCTCTTTTCCATTACTCAGTCTATTGCTTTCTTAATTTTTTCCAATGCTTTTAATACTGTTGCTCTCGGGCAAGCAAGGTTCATCCTCATAAACCCTTCACCGCCGGGGCCGAAGGCTGAGCCTTCATTAAGTCCGACACCGGCTTTCTCAACAAAAAACCGCTGAAGATTGCGGCCATCTAAACCCAGGGCCCGGCAGTCAAGCCATATCATGTATGTTGCCTCTGGCTTAACAGGTTTAATAGAAGGTATATATTCCTGACAAAAGCTGACAACAAGGTCAACATTACCTCTGATATATAACAGAAGCTCTTCAAGCCACTCCTCACCGTAAGTGTATGCCGCCTCTGATGCCACATTACCAAAGATATTGCCAAGATGCATGTGAAGGTTTTCAATTGTGGTCCAGAACTTATTGTGCAGAGACTCATCAGAGATTATGAGTGAGGAGGTGGAGAGACCTGCCAGATTGAAGGTCTTGCTTGGCGCAATACATGTCACTGTCATGGCTGCAGCCTCTTCAGAGAGACTTGCCAGGGGCACATGCCTGTTTCCCTGCAGTATCAGGTCGCTATGTATCTCATCAGAGATGATGACTATCTCCTTCCCTCTGCAAAGGTCAACAACTGCTTCGAGCTCTTCACGATGCCATGCCCTTCCCACAGGATTATGAGGGTTAGATAATATCACCATTCTGGTTGAGGGAGTGATCTTTGATGCCAGGTCATCAATATCCATAATCCATCCACTCTCTGTCTCTTTCAGACAGTTATACACCAGTCTGCGTCCATGATCTCTTGCTGCTCTGAAAAAGGGTGTATAAACAGGTGGCTGAATTATTATCTCATCGCCAGGATTGGTATAGGCAAGAGTACACATGTTGAGTGCCGGAACTATCCCGGGGCTGAACTCAATCCACTCAGCCCTGACATCCCACTGGTGACGCTTCTTAAGCCAGTTAACTATTGAGGTGAAATATCCGTCAGGTCTGAATGAATATCCAAGAATCTCCTGATTTAACTTCCTTGATATTGCTTCAATGACAAAGGGGGGCGATTTAAAGTCCATGTCTGCAACCCACATGGGAATCACATCTTTACGGCCAAATACCTCATCTCTCTTGTCGTATTTTATACTGTCACTGCCCTGGCGGTCAATGACCTCATCAAAATTCCACATCACAAATATGTATTCATCCGGGATGCAAAAATAGTCAAAAATCGGAGATTATATTCTATAAAGCAGGCCATTGTGACAAAATGAATGTAAGGTCATATAATAAAAATGGAATTAATATTATTCTCAGTACAGGAATTGTTTTATTTTTACGTGTTGAAATATAAAGCATCAAATATCAGACTATGAAACAGACTCTCGTTAAAATGCTTGCAGCCGTGATGATTGTAACTATGGCATTCGCAACCTCTTGTAAGAACAGGGGAGAAGGAAAGAAACAGAATGAGATACCAGCACAGGAACAGCAGACCATCGAAGAAGGAATTGAGAAGAATGTTTATCCTCTTCCTACCTCAGCTGAGGTAATCAAGAAACTCAGCGATCTTGATCTCGGATACATTATTGGGCTTTCAAATCCTCCTGCAAATGCCAAGAACTATGTTTCTTCTTACAGCAGATCAGTGAATATGGGTATTTACGGTGCTGACCTGAGTTATGCAACCTTGTATAATGTTCAGCAGGATGTGATAGATAATCTGTCAGCCATGAGGACTCTCATAAATGACCTTAACCTCTCAAAGATATATGATGAGTCATTATATGAAACAATAAAGACTCAGTTTGACAACAGGGATACTCTTGTTCAGATACTTACAGATGCCTATACAAAGACTTACAGTTACATGGTAGAGGGCGGACAGGAAAATATAGCAATACTGATGGTAGGTGGAGCATGGGTTGAGGGTGTTTACCTCACTGCGAGTGTCTCTGAGACAGGTAATCACGTTACAGGTTTTGAGTCGCTCATGCTCGATCAGAAGAAGTCGTTTGAGATCTTTGAAGAGCTTGCTAAACCTTATGCTGAAGATGAGCTTGTGATTCAGTTCATGAAAGATGTTAAACCTATCAAGGATGTCTATGTCACTCTGGGCACAAGTCTTACAATGCAAAACATTGAGGATCTGAAAAAAGCTATCGCTCAGGTGAGACTAACACTTGTAAAGTAAAAAAATTACATTAAAAGACAGTCTCAGAAGCAAGTGCCACATAGCATGAGCTATGTAATGGATTAAGAGCTTTTGTGACTGTCTTTTATTTTAAAATATATGAGAGAGTCAGTATTACATGCGTTAATACATATATTTGCCATTATTTCTACAGTAAACCCCGGGGGTGTTACCGCCAGGGGGAAGAAGATACTGCGCAGTTATCTCCGCCGGTATCTGAATCAGGAGCTGGAGGAGGAATATTTCAAGCTCTTTGAGAATAATCTGAGTTTTTATCAGAAGGAACTGCGTACTGTTGATGAAGGCGACTTGTCAGATGAAGATTCTCTTGTCACTTTTCAGATAACAAATATCTGCCGGCAGATAAAGAAGGGTCTCTTTCTTGAGGAGAGGATGATAGTTTTTCTTCAGCTCCTTGAGTTTGTTTATGAGGATGGCTCTCTGTCTGACCAGGAGAATTCTATTGTTGAGATAGTAGCCCGTACCTTTAATATCCCCAGGGATGAATATCTTAATGCTACCTCATTTCTGTACGGGATGAAGCTTGATGACATAAACCCTGATAATTTGCTGGCTATTGAGGGCGAAGGAGAGGATGGCCCTGCCCCATCACGCTATTCAAGCTATGATGAATGGCACCATATGAGGATCAATGGACTGACAGGGACAATTTATGCTATATATATAGCAAGTACTGAGCATATTGTCTTTACATATGATGGCAGATCATCGCTTCATTTCAAGGGCCGTAACATTGTACCCCTGCGTCCGTATCTCCTCGACCCCGGGGTCAACATCAGAGGACAGAATATCTCAACTATATATTATACTGCCATATTCAGGAAGTTTATAAGGGATAACTTTATTGAGCAGATTAAGTTTGAAGGCCGCAATATAGAGTTTCACTTTAAAGGTTCGGTGAATCGATTGCAGCCAATGAGTTTTCTGGTAAAGTCGGGAAACCTTGTTGGAATCATGGGCGGTAGTGGAGTGGGGAAGAGCACCCTGCTGAACATCCTTAACGGTAAAACGGTACCAGATGCAGGCAGTGTACTTATCAATGGTTATGATCTGCATAAAGAGCCTGATAATTTAACCGGCATTATTGGTTATGTGCCTCAGGATGACCTTCTGATAGAGGAGCTCACTGTTCATGAGAATCTTTATTATAATGCACGGTTGTGTTTTGGCGATTATAATGACGAGAAGCTCAACAGGCTGGTTGAGGAACAACTCAATCAACTTGATCTGTATGATATCAGGGACTTTACTGTGGGTGACCCGCTGAATAAAATGATCAGCGGAGGACAACGCAAACGGCTGAATATTGCTCTGGAACTTATGCGTGAGCCTGCCATACTGTTTGCTGATGAACCTACTTCAGGGCTCTCATCACATGACTCTGACAAGGTGATGGAACTACTCAAGGATCAGGCTGTTACGGGTCGTCTGGTCTTTGTGGTGATTCACCAACCCTCCTCTGACATACTTAAGATGTTTGACAGACTCTGGATATTGGATAAAGGCGGATATACCATCTATGATGGCGACCCTGTTGAAGCTCTTATATATTTTAAGACAGAGACATCGCAGGCTAATGCAGCTGAAAGTGAGTGTCCGTTATGTGGCAATGTTGAAACGGATGAGATACTTCAGATAGTAGAGGCAAAGGTTGTTGATTCAGATGGCAGAGCCGGAAAGGATAGACAGATAAAACCAGTGGAATGGTACTGTCGCTATCGTGAGAAGATGGGCGCTTCACCAGACCCATCTCCAGGCAAGCAGGAATTGCCTGAAAGCAATTTTAAGGTGCCGGCAAAGTGGAGGCAGCTACGTACTTTTTTCAAACGCAACCTCATGCGTAAGATTGCTGATCGTCAATACCTGATAATAAATCTCATTGAACCGCCCCTGTTGGCATTTATTCTTGGTTATTTCTCAAAGTATATTTCTAACGGCGATTATACCTTTGCCGACAATAAGAACTATCCTGTGTTTCTCTTCATGAGTGTGGTTGTGGCCCTCTTTATGGGGTTGACTGTCAGTGCTGAAGAGATATTCAAAGACAGGAAAATACTGGAGAGAGAGAAATTTCTCAATATAAGCCGCCTTAGCTATCTCCTTTCAAAGGTGTGGTTTCTCTTTATCCTCTCAGCTATACAGACAATAATGTATGTGGTGGTCTCTCATTCTATCCTTGGTGTTCAGGGTATGGTCTGGCGTCACTGGATTATTCTCTTCAGTACCTCCTGCTTCGGCAACCTGGTTGGACTAAATATCTCTGCCGGGATGAGGACTGTGATAAGCATTTATATTCTTATACCTCTTATTCTTGTTCCTCAGCTTCTGCTGGGAGGGGCTATGATACGTTTTGATGATTTGCATGAGTCTCTCTCAAAAAAAGAGTATGTGCCTGTGGTTGGCGATATTATGGCAACACGATGGGCATATGAGGCCCTGGCTGTAGAGCAGTACTGCTGTAACAGTTATATGAAACCCTATTTTGCGACAGAGATGGAGATGAGCCATTATGACTGGCAAACCTCCTTCCTGATACCAGAGCTAAAGAAAAAAGTAAATGAGTGTGCTTTTGCATCAGGTAAGAGCGAATATCACGAAGCATTTAGTGAAAACATAATTAAAACAGCATATTATACCTCTGTTCTCAGCTCTGAGACCGGTATTGATGATACAGATGTTCTCTCAATATTGAAACATACTGAATTCACCCATGATGATGCTCTGAAAGTATATTCTTTGCTTGATTCAATGCAGAAGAACATCAGGGCCCGATTCATTGAATCATCAAGACGGAAGGACCATATAACAGATAGTATTGTAAATCAGTTTGGTAAAGGAGAACTGATAAAACGACGTGAGACAGAGTTTAATGAGAGTCTTGCCGATATTCTGCTCAACAGAACAGTACAGAAGAAGTTCTACGAAAAGAGCGACAGGATAATACAGAAATCTGATCCTGTATATATGCTTCCTGAATCATCATATGGCCGGGCTCAGTTTTATGCCCCTTATAAGATGATTGGTAAAACGATGATAAAGACAATATGGTTTAATATAGCCGCTATATGGCTTATGTCGGCTGTTATGTTTATCACACTCTATTATAACATATTGAAGCGGATTATTGACCAGATTGAGAATTTCCATATACCATTTTTTGGAGCACAGAGGTTAATACCATGGGAATGGAAAAAGTAAGGGCAAAAAAACATTTAGGGCAGCATTTTCTGAAAGACAGAAACATTGCTTCATCCATTGTTAAGGCATTGAGTGCTGATGATTGTGATACCGTTCTTGAGATAGGCCCGGGGATGGGTGTATTGACTGAGTTTCTTGTGGAGAGGCATTTTCCTGACTTCAGAGTCATAGAGGTTGATAGTGAGTCAGTTGCATATCTTGAACAACATGTAAAGGGAATAGATGAGATAATAAGTGGTGATTTTCTGGATACGGACCTGACATCTCTGTCGAAAGGCACAACTGCAATAATTGGCAATTTCCCGTATAATATCTCGAGCCAGATCTTTTTCCGTATACTGGAGAACCGTGATTCTGTCAGGGAGGTCACCTGTATGGTACAGAGAGAAGTGGCAGAGAGGATATGTACACCTCCCGGGAGCCGTGTTTACGGGATACTGAGTGTGCTGCTCCAGGCATGGTATGATATTGACTATCTTTTTACCGTAAGTGAGAAGGTGTTTTCTCCCCCGCCAAAAGTGAAGTCGGCAGTAATTAGTCTTAAGCGTAATTCGGTATCAGCCCTCGGTTGTGATGAGACTCTTTTTATAAAGGTAGTGAAGTGCTGCTTCAACCAGCGACGGAAAATGATCCGCAATCCGATAAAGGCGTTGGTGAAACAGCAGGCCGGAGAGCATTACCTGCTAACAATGCGGCCCGAACAACTCTCAGTAGACCAGTTTGTTGAGTTGACAAACTGGGTGGCATCAAACAGATAAATCAGAAGGTATAGCTGATAGCCTCCACAGGATTCATCTTGGCAGCTAATGATGCAGGAGCATAACCTGCAATGATACCTATAACCGCGGAGATAACCAGTGCAAGGGTTATATTTGACAGTGTGAGGGTTATATCAACATCAAACACACTATTACCTATTAAGGTGCCAATGAAGACAAATAAAAGCCCCAGAAGACCACCCAGTAAAGAGAGAAGCACAGACTCAAAAAGAAACTGAGAGAGGATGAAGCGTCGTTTTGCACCAAGAGCCATCTGGATACCAATAATGCTGGTTCTCTCTCTCACTGACACAAACATAATATTAGCTATGCCGAATCCACCTACGAGTATAGAGAAGGCACCAATTATTCCTCCTGCAACATTAATAACACGGAACAGGGGTTTGAACCCCTCCGTAAGCATGCTTGCCTGGTTGATAGCAAAATTAGTCTCCTCCTCAGGTTTTAGCCTGCGGGTATTCCTTAAAATCATGGTAACCTCATCCGACAATTCCTCCACAGAGACATCCTTCTTTCCCTTTACAAGAATATTTGCCTGGAGCCATCTGCTTTTATAGTTTATAAACCTTTTTGAATATTTGGCTGGCACAAGAATCACATCATCCATACCGTCATCAATGATTCCTCCTTTACCCTCTTTCCTGAATGTTCCGATGACCATGGTTTTATAGCCATTGATACTTATCTCCTTTCCTATGGGAGAGAGATCCCCAAACAGATTCTCAGCTGCCCTGGCACCTATCACAACGGCTGCATTTCCCTCATTGAAATCCGTTGGAGAAAAATACCTTCCATTGTCAATTTCGAAACTTCTGGTACGGTCAAACTCATCTGTGACAGCGGTTACATATGAGTCAGTCAGCGAGTTGTCTTTGTATTTTATCGTCCTGCTTGCATATGCATTATAGCAGATAACATCTGCCAGACTTGATTTAGCAACTAAGTTCTCATAATCTTCGGGTGTGATAGCCGGCCTGCGGATTATATCCCACCATGCAATATTGGGATCAAAATTCCAGGGGTGTTTCTGAACATAGACAGTATTATTGCCCAGTGAAGCAATACTCTCTCTGATACTGTTCTCCATCCAGTTAAATACTGTAAACACCGAAATGATAAGGAATATCCCTATCGTAATTCCGAATAGTGAAAGGAAGGTTCTTAACTTATTTACGGCTACGGAGTTAAGCGCGAAACGCATCGACTCCCCTGTTAATTTCAATAACATATCTGTCCAACTATGTTTATTCAAAGATACTCAATTTTGATTGTTTTTATTATTCGCATTACTTCATAGCTTCAATTATTTAAGAAATCTTGGGTTGTCAAAAAAAATGTATATTTTTATTCGATTGCAAAAAAGAGGGAACTAGCAATTTAACATACATATAATGAGCGACATAAAAATTAAAAGCGCATTTATTTCTGTTTTTAACAAGGAGGGACTGGATGTCATAATACTTAAGCTGGCATCACAGGGAGTGAGAATAGTTTCTACAGGTGGGACATACAATTTCATTTGTGAACTGGGAGTTGAAGCTACAAAGGTGGAGGATATAACAACTTATCCCTCTATTCTTGGCGGAAGGGTTAAGACACTTCACCCCGGCATTTTTGGGGGTATCCTTGCCAGGCGCGATGTGCCTGAGGACTTGAACCAGGTAGAACAGTATAATATTCCTCTTTTTGACCTTGTGATTGTGGATCTTTATCCTTTTGAGGAGACAGTAGCCTCGGGTGGAACTGATCAGGCTATTATTGAGAAGATTGATATAGGAGGGGTATCTCTCATCAGAGCCGGGGCAAAAAACTTTAAAGATGTTCTTATTATATCTTCACGTTCTCAATATGAGAAGCTTCTTGAAATGCTTGAGAACAACAACGGCGTGACCACACTTAATGAGAGGCTCTTTTTTGCGGGGGAAGCTTTTAATCTTACCTCAAACTATGACACAGCTATTTTCAACTGGTTTAACCGCGACAGCCATTCGGTATGTTTCAAACACAGTCTGACAACAGCAGAGCATCTGCGTTATGGCGAGAATCCCCACCAACAGGGTGTATTCTTTGGCGACCTGGGTGTAATATTTGATCAGCTTCATGGCAAGGAGATATCATACAACAACCTCCTGGATATTGATTCTGCTCTTGGTCTTATTGACGAGTTTGATGATATTACCGTTGCAATATTAAAACACAACAATGCCTGCGGTGTTGCTTCAAGGGCAACAGTGAGGGAGGCATGGGATGCCGCTCTGGCCTGCGACCCGGTCTCGGCTTACGGAGGCGTGGCCGTATTAAACAGACCGGTCGATGAAGAGGCAGCAACAGAGATGGATAAGATCTTCCTTGAGGTAGTGATAGCACCCGGCTATACCGGTAATGCCCTTGAGATACTTAAACACAAGAAAAACAGGATAATATTATTAAGGAAGAAAGTTGTACAGACACACGAGACGTTCCGGTCAATGCTGGGAGGTGTCTTATGGCAGGAGAGGGATAATGCAAATGAGGCTGAGGCTGATATGAAGCCTGTGACAGATGTTGTGCCTACAAAGGAACAGTTTGATGATATGGTTTTTGCAAATCGTATTGTAAAACACAGCAGGTCAAACGCCATTGTACTGGCAAAAGACGGGCAGCTTTGTGCAAGCGGCATAGGTCAGACATCGCGTATCGATGCTCTGAAACAGGCAATAGAGAAAGCCGGTGCCTTCGGTTTTAATCTTGATGGTGCAGTTATGGCTTCAGACGCTTACTTCCCCTTTGCTGACTCAGTGGAGACAGCATTTAATGCAGGCATTACAGCTGTTGTACAACCCGGTGGATCAGTAAGAGATAAAGACTCCATTGACTTCTGCAACAATAATAAGATTGCAATGGTATTCACTGGAGTAAGACATTTTAAACACTAGAACGTAAAAGTAAAATATAATTTACCAATGGGTTTATTTTCATTTTTAACACAAGAGATCGCTATGGATCTCGGTACGGCAAACACAATTATCATAAACAATGACAAGATAGTTGTTGATGAACCCTCTATTGTTGCCCTTGACCGCAATTCAGGCAAAATGATAGCTATAGGGGAACAGGCTCGTCAGATGCATGGTAAAACACATGAAAACATAAGAGTAATACGTCCTCTGCGTGACGGTGTCATTGCTGACTTTAATGCTGCCGAGCTGATGATGCGTGGTATGATCAAGATGATCAATAAGGGACCAAAGCTATTCTCTCCGTCACTGAGGATGGTTGTTTGTATCCCATCAGGCAGCACGGAGGTAGAGGTGAGGGCTGTAAGAGACTCATCCGAACATGCAGGGGGAAGGGATGTATATCTTATATTTGAGCCAATGGCTGCGGCTATCGGTATCGGCCTGGATGTTGAAGCACCCGAAGGGTGTATGGTTGTTGATATCGGAGGAGGAACAACAGAGATAGCTGTTATTGCTCTGGGAGGGATTGTATGCAATAAGTCAATAAGAGTAGCTGGTGATGGTTTCACGTCTGATATACAGGCTTATATGCGCCATCAGCATAACGTTAAGATAGGAGAGAAGACAGCCGAAGACATAAAGATAGCCGTTGGTGCTGCCCTGCCTGATATTGAAACTCCTCCTGCTGACTTTGTTGTCAGAGGCCCTAACCTGATGACAGCCCTGCCTATAGAGATTCCTATATCTTACCAGGAGATAGCCTACTGTCTTGATAAATCACTTACAAAAGTTGAGGCGGCCATTCTGCAGGTACTCGAACAGACTCCTCCGGAACTCTATGCCGATATTGTTACAAAAGGTGTTTATCTGACTGGTGGCGGCGCTCTTCTGAGAGGACTTGACAAGCGTCTGACGGATAAGATAAACATACCTTTTATTGTATCAGAAGATCCGCTCCACGCAGTAGCCAGGGGTACAGGTGTTGCCCTGAAGAATGTAGACAAGTTTCCATTCCTGATGCGTTAACAGTAAGTGCCGAATGAGGAGTCTGATTAACTTCCTTATTAGGCATAGCAGCCTGATACTGTTCCTGTTCCTGGAGGGAATAGCCATTATCATGCTCTCTTCAACACATGATTATCATAACAGTATTACAACTAACATTTTTGGAGGAGTAGCCACACACCTTAATTCTTCAGTTCAGGGTGTTAAGTCGTTCACACATCTCAGACAGATAAACAGACAGCTGTCATATGAAAATGCAGTATTACGTCAGAAGAGCGAAGGGACACAGAAGATATTGGTGATGCGTGATTCAACTGTGACGGATACTATATCAAGACAGTTGTATTCGTATATTCCTGCCAGGGTGGTTAGCAACTCAGTAAACAAACAGAAAAACTATTTCACCCTCGATCGTGGTTTCAGCAGCGGAATAACAAACGGCATGGCTGTTATATCCCCTGAAGGTATTGCCGGCGTTGTTGTACGTACTTCACAGAACTTCTCAGTGGTAATGTCGGTTCTGAACCTTGATTTCCGGCAGAGTGTAAAGTTCCGGAAGAATGAGTACTTTGGTTCAATGACATGGACCGGGTCAAATCACAGTTTCATAGAGGTGTCAGAGATACCTCATCATGTGGTAGTTACAGAAGGAGACACCATTGTTACAACAGGCTTCTCAGCACTATTCCCGGAAGGAGTGATGGTAGGAACAGTTGCCGGAGAACCGGTCATGGGAGGTAACTTCCTTACAATGAAGGTAAAGCTTGCCACTGACTTTAAAAACCTCTCATATGTTTATGTGATAAAGAATTTTTACAAAGGCGAGAGACGCGGACTGGAGGCAGAGTTAACAAATGAGTAAACCGGTAAAATATATTATCCTTTTCTTCCTTCTGATGTTGTTGCAGATTATACTCTTCAACAACATCCAGTTCAGTGGCTATATCAATCCATATGTATATGTGATGTTTATCATCGTATTGCCTATAGGTCTTCCCACATGGGCAGTACTGCTTCTCTCGTTTTTCACTGGGCTGACTGTTGATACTTTCAGCGGCACATTAGGGGTACATACTTTTGCATGTGTTATGGCTGGTTTTCTGAGACCCCAGCTTCTGGCCCTGAATATAACACACGAAGCTTATAATCCGGCATATGCACCGTCAATAAAGAACAATGGTTTCCGGTGGTTTCTGGTCTTTACACTGATGATGGTTTTCATACACCATCTCTCTCTCTTTTATGTGGAGGTATTCCGTTTCACAGGTTTCTTCCGTACCCTGTTGAGAGTTCTGCTAAGTACTCTCTTCACAACATTCTTCATTGTCCTGTTTGATCTCTTCAGATCACACCGTTGATGGGTAAGTTATGAAAGACAGATTTGTTAACCGTCGTTATTTTATTACCGGACTGATAATTGTCGCAGCCTCAGTGCTTGTGATAAAGCTCTTTTTCATTCAGGTGATAGATGAGACATACAGGATATCAGCTGAGAATAATGCTCACCGTTATGTGACGCAGTTCCCTGCCAGAGGACTTATTTATGACCGTAACGGAAAACTACTTGTGTATAACCAGGCAGCCTATGACCTGATGGTTATTCCGGGTCAGACAGAATCGTTTGACACAGTACATCTTAGCTCGTTATTGGGTATTACTGTGGAGTCATTCAGGGAGCGAATGAAGGTCGCACGAGGATTTTCAAAATACACCCCATCAGTATTTCTGAAGATGCTCTCTTCAGAGAATTACGCTCTCCTGCAGGAGGAGCTGTACCGTTACCCCGGCTTCTTTGTACAGACGCGAACACTGAGAAAATATGTTGAGCCGATTGCCTCACATGTGCTTGGTTATGTAGGTGAAGTGGATGATAAGATAATCAAAAGCGACCAATATTATAAGTCAGGCGATTACATTGGTGTTAGTGGCATAGAGAAGTCATATGAGACTGAGCTGCGTGGTGAAAAGGGGGTGACAATATATCTTGTTGATGTACATAATCGCATAAAGGGATCCTATGCTGAGGGAAAGTATGATACTGTTGCTGTCCCGGGGAAAGATCTCTATTCAACCATTGACGGTGATCTGCAGCGCTATGGTGAAGCTCTGATGGCCAATAAGAGCGGCAGTATTGTAGCTATTGAGCCTTCAACAGGAGAGATACTGGCGCTTGTGTCGGCACCGAATTATGATCCTTCGTTACTTGTTGGTCGCATCAGGTCAGATAACTTCACAAAACTTCAGGCTGATACTCTCAATCCGTTGTTTAACAGGGCTCTCATGGCTTCATACCCTCCAGGCTCCACTTTTAAGATGATGACAGGGATGGTAGGTTTACAGGAGGGGGCAATAAATCCCTCAACACGCTTCAGCTGTAGTATGGGTTATCATGCCGGGTCACTTACCATAGGATGTCACAGTCATAGTTCACCCCTCGACCTGGCAAACGCTATTTCTAATTCATGTAACTCCTATTTCTGTAATACCTTCAGGTATACCCTCGAAAGCAGCAAATACAGCGGAGCTCCTGAGGCTTATGACTACTGGCGTGGTTATGTCACGGCCTTTGGTTTTGGCAGCAGACTTGGTGTTGACCTGCCGGGAGAACTGAATGGCAATATACCAACGCATGCCTATTTTGACAGATACTATGGCAAAGACAGGTGGAAGGCACTGATGATCATCTCAATGGCTATTGGACAGGGAGAGGTGGGAGCAACGCCCATTCAGATGGCAAACATGACTGCGGCTATTGCCAACAGGGGATACTTTTATACTCCACACATTATACGTTCCATAGGCCCTGGAGGAACCTCTGCAGAGCCTTTCCGTGTAAGACATGACACCGGCATCTCGCAGGAGAATATTGAGTCTGTTATTAAAGGTATGGAGATGGCAGTGAACGGCGGGGCAGGAGGAACAGCTCATATAGCTGCGCTTGACAGTATAACAATATGTGGCAAGACGGGCACAGCACAGAATCCTCATGGCAAAGCACACTCAGTATTCGTGGCCTTCGCTCCGAAAGAAAATCCCCGCATTGCAATAGCCGTCTATGTTGAGAATGCAGGTGCCGGCGCAACAATTGCTGCCCCGGTGGCCAGCCTTATGATTGAAAAGTATCTTACCGGAAAGGTGAAGAGGACCGACAGAGAGTCTTACATAATGAATCTTGAAATCAGACCCGATGGACAGAAACATTAGCATAATAAGACGACTTGACTGGACTGTCATTTTTCTCTGGGGTCTAATGATGGTACTTGGATGGCTTAACATTTATGCTGCCGTATATAATGAGGAACACTCAAGTATAATTGACTTCTCACAGCGATATGGCAAGCAGATGGCATGGATTCTCCTTGCTGTTGTCCTTGCCGTGCTTATCCTCGTCACTGACAATAAACTATACTATTTCTTCTCCTGGCTTTTTTACGGTGTCTTCCTTTTTCTCCTTATGATGGTGCTGGTTATAGGTAAAGATATCAATGGTGCCCGTTCATGGTTTGATATAGGTCCATTCAGCATTCAGCCCTCTGAGTTCGCCAAATTTGCAACGGGTCTGGCACTGGCATCCTTTCTTGCATCAAGGCACCAGCAACTGAACAGCTTTACAAACATGATCAAGGCTGTACTTATATTCATGATACCTGCCGGCCTTATTTCCCTGCAGCCAGACATGGGATCTGCTCTTACTTTCTGCGCTTTTTTCCTTGTCCTCTTCCGCGAAGGGATGAGCCTGTATGTCTTTTTATCAGCAGTGCTGATGATAGCGATCTTCCTGCTGTCACTGCTGGTGGGGAATATTGCTGTGGCAACTGGACTGGCAGTGTTGGCAATAATTGCCCTGTGGATTCTCTTTAACCGCTCTGTGGCTTTCGTCGCAGCAGCAGTTATACTGTTATCAACTGCTATCTCATTTGTTGTCGGCAGATATATCTTCAACCTTGGCCCCACACCCATAATAATTATGACAGTTGTCCTTTCCGGACTTGTTTTTCTATATTTCTTTTTCAGGAAGAAGATGAACTCACTGATGGTGGTTTACGCCTTCCTTGCAGGAAGCATATTCTATCTCTTCACTGTTGACTATGTGTTTCATAATGTACTGGAAGAACACCAGCAGACACGTATAAACATACTTATAGGACTTGAAAAGGACCCTTATGGTAAAGGATATAATCTGAACCAGTCCAAGATATCGATAGGTTCAGGCGGCGTTCTCGGAAAAGGGTACCTCAATGGTACTCAGACAAAGTTTAAATTCGTGCCTGAACAGAGTACCGACTTTATCTTTTGTACAGTGGGAGAGGAGTGGGGCTTCCTGGGCTCCCTGGTAGTAATAGGATTATTTGTCTGGCTGATGATCCGACTCATTATTATGGCTGAACGACAACGAACACTATTTGTCAGGGCATATGGCTATGCAGTAGCATCAATAATATTTCTCCATTTCTTTATCAATATAGGGATGACAATAGGACTTGTTCCGGTTATTGGTATCCCCCTTCCCTTCTTTAGCTATGGAGGGTCATCATTATGGGGGTTTACACTCCTGCTTTTTATCTTCCTCAGGCTTGATGCCAGCAGATCAGAGTATCTGGGATAATCAGAACGGCATACTTATCCCCGGGGATATTACAACACCAAACTCAGTCTCAACGTATTCAATAAGTTGTGGAAAGAACTCCATAAAGTCTTCCTGGAGCGGGAAATACTGTGCCTTAAACACTCTCATGGCCCATCTTGTCTCTTTTGGCAATGAGGTACGCATACTTAATGTCTTTAATACTTTCTTTATCCCTACACGTGTCTGGTACGTCTCAAGCCAGTTGTCAATGATAAAAAAGGGCATGCTCTCCCTGACATTGTCGGGGAGAATCTCGAAGTTGTTTACCATAGCCCTGTAAAAGTTATAGGTAACACTCTCCAATGGTCTCCTTGAAAAGAGATCCCACTCCTTTGTCAGATAATGATCATATAAAATATCTGTTATTACACCCGCATACTTGTGATATCTCTGGGTAAAGTGAATCTTGCTTCGGGCAACAACCGGATGTCTGTCTGTGAAGGCATCTATATGCCTGTGTAGTATGATTCCCTTGCGTATTCCTTCAGGATACTTCAGATAGTCCCTCCCTTTCACAAAGTCACCAATGTAGTTGCCGATGATCATCTCCTCGGAGTCACCTGAAAGATATATATGAGCAAGGACGTTCATCCGTAAAAAGGTTATACAAAGATTCTGCCAATTCTGGACATGGCAATGGACCCTTAAAAACTTGTTAAAAAAAATTTAGTTATTAAATATCACTGCTTCAACGCGTAACCCAAATGAATAAAAATGGAAAATTATGCATTATATCATCTTCTAATTACAATACAAATTATAAATTTGTCGCGAACAAAGAATTATTTCCGGATAAATTTATTAAAATGTAACATACAAACAAGGAGGATTTATGGCAAAAAGAAACGTCATTATTATTGGAGCCGCAGGAAGAGATTTTCATAATTTCAACACTTATTTCCGTGATAATGAGCTTTACAATGTAGTAGCTTTCACAGCTGCGCAGATACCTGACATTGATGACAGAAAATATCCGGCCGAGTTAGCCGGCAGGCTTTATCCGTCAGGCATTCCTATTTATGCTGAGAGTGAGCTGCCAAAACTGATAAAAGAATTGGAGGTATCTGATTGTGTATTTGCTTACAGTGATGTTCCGTATCAGAGGGTTATGTCAGTAAGCGCTATTGTCAATGCTGCAGGGGCAAACTTTATTCTGCTGGGATGGAATGAGACAATGGTAAAAAGCACAAAACCAGTTATTGCTGTTGGAGCGATACGTACCGGTTGTGGAAAGAGCCAGACCTCCCGTCGTGTTATAGAGATTCTTATGGAGAAGGGGCTAAAGGTTGTGGCAGTACGTCACCCGATGCCTTATGGAAATCTTGTGGAGCAGAAGGTTCAGCGTTTTGCTGTTGTTGACGACCTTAAGAAACATAAGTGTACTGTTGAGGAGATGGAAGAGTATGAACCGCATGTTGTACGCGGTAATGTTATTTATGCCGGCGTTGATTATGAAGCTATTTTAAGGGCAGCAGAGAATGATCCTGATGGTTGTGACGTGGTGCTGTGGGATGGTGGTAACAATGACTTCCCGTTCTATAGACCTGATCTTATGATCACTGTCACCGATCCACACAGGGCCGGTCATGAACTTAAGTATTATCCGGGTGAGGTGACCCTTCGTATAGCTGATGCTGTTGTAATAAACAAGATGGATAGCGCTTCTCCTGAAGATATTCAGATTGTAAGAGAGAGCATCGAGAAAGTAGCACCTATGGCTGTTGTTATTGACGGAGCGTCACCTATTAAGGTTGATAATCCTGAGATTATCAAGGGCAAGAGAGTCCTGGTTGTTGAAGATGGCCCAACACTTACTCACGGTGAGATGAAGATAGGTGCAGGTATTGTTGCCGCACGTAAATTCGGGGCTGCTGAGCTAGTCGATCCCAGACCGTTTACCGTTGGGAAATTGTCAGAGACATTTGCTATATATCCTAATATTGGAACATTGCTTCCGGCAATGGGTTATGGTGAACAGCAGTTGAAAGATCTTGAGAAGACTATCAATAATACTGACTGTGATGCAGTTGTGATAGGCACACCAATAGACCTTAACAGAATTATTAACATAAAGAAACCCAACACCAGGGTTTATTATGATCTACAGGAGATAGGCAATCCAAACCTTTATGATGTCCTTGACGACTTTGTAAAGAAACATGGACTGGTGAAATAATACATTACTACCTGACTTTTGAAAGAAACAGAGGCGACGGATTTTTTCGTTGCCTCTTTCTCTTTTAATATATGCAGTGATTCTGTTTACCTTGTAACTCCTCATCTCTTTTTATACCTTTGACAAAATTTTACAGATGCATGATTTATTAGAGTCAGATATATCAGTGGTGGGATCAGGAAGCTGGGCTACAGCACTAGCCATGCTTCTTACATCAAACAACAGGAAGATAACCTGGTATATTGATCGTCCTGAGATATTCAGACATATTCGTCGTTACCATAACAACCCTCATTATATAAGCTCAGTAGTATTTGACCCTGAACTTGTCAGTCCGGTTGATGATATTAATGTCGCAGTTGAATCATCTCCGGTTGTGATACTTGTCACTCCGGCAGCTTTTTTGAAGAATGAACTCAGTGGCCTGCAACATGATCTCCTGAGAGAAAAGACTGTATGTTCAGGCATCAAAGGCATTGTGC
>QKCK01000249.1 GCA_003245695.1 Bacteroidota bacterium
CTTGCCTTCCTTTCCCTGGAGATATCGCGATATATTCCAATGAAGGCATGCGGCTCATTGTTAACCTTCACAGTTGAAATGATGAGGGAGACGAAAATCCTGTTACCCCATTTGTCTGTCCTTACTGTCTGGTATTCTTCAGTGCCTTTTAACATTGCCTCCTGATCAACAAGAAGGGCCTCATCCTTAAGGTCCTCAGGGACAAGAAGATCATCTACTATTTTGTTATAAGCCTCATCATGGGTGTAGCCGAAAAGACTGGTGAAGCCTTTATTTGTTTTTATGATATGATTGTCAAAGTCAGTTAACACAATGGCTTCAGGAGCAGCATCAATAATATGTTCCAGAAATGCTTTCTCCTTTGAAAGCTGGGCTTCATAGTCTTTGTGCTTGCTTATGTCCGTAAGAACACACCTGTAGCCGGTGATTTTTTTCCTTGTGAATATTGGCCCGGCATGAAGCAGAACAGTGACAGAGGATCCGGTTTTATTAATAAGCTTATATTCACTAAAGGTAATCTGTGCGGGAGAGGTAAGATCGTTCAGCTCCTCAATCAGTTTATCGTAGTCTTTCCCTGAAAGAATATCAGACAGATTTATTCCGGTTGCAACATCTGTATTATTGAAGCCCAGTGTCAGAAGCCCCTGTGTGTTAATGAAAGTAATTTTACACTCAATATCTGTTTCAAGGATTATCTCCGGGAGCATTTCTGCAAATGTCTCAAAGACTATTCCTTGTCTGATTATTTCACTTTCCCTCTCCTTTTGTATCCTGCCTGCCTCCCACGTTACAATGATGTCCCCGGTTGAGATAGGCAATCCTATATAAAAGCCATCATCATTGCTTTTGGTTTTTGAAAGCGGCATTCGCTGAGGCATATTACTGTTTGCCACTTCATTCAGCAAAGTAAGAAGGGGTTCGTTGGAGATAAACGGAGTATCATGTAGCTCTTTGCCAACGACCTCATTCCGATCCACCTGCTCAACATCTTCGGCATGTGAATTGAAATCAAGAACAACAAAACCTGACTCCTGTGAATTCCTGAAGATAGCGAAATAGCTGCTGGTTGAATCAAATACCTCTCTGATTACCTTTTCAGATTCGGCCTTGGCGTAGGTGTTGTTTAATGCTGTAACATCATAGTAGAAGGCAAGAAGGAAGATCTGATCATGAAGAAAAACGGTCTCTGCACTGAAGAGAAAGGACCTCTCTTCTCCTGATTGTGTCCGGAGAGACACCTCAAAATCCTTTACCTTGTGTAGTTTTGAAAGCAGCCGTTTGAATTTCTGGCTCTGTATTATATCAACATAAAGCTGAATATCGTCAGAAGTGCGCCCAACTATCTCCTCTTTATTATAGCCCAATGTGGTCAGGAATGCCTGATTTACATCAACGTAAACACCTGTTTCAAGGTTGCTCAGTGCTAGCAACTGGTTAGCTGAATTAATAGACTGGCCTGTGAACTGAAATAACGAAGACCGTTCTTTCTTAATACGTTCCAGCTCTTCTTTCAGCCTCTTGTTTTCTTCCTGAAGATCTTCAAGGCTATAGGGATTGTTCATTTTAAACTTGACAATTGGGCTTTTTCAAAAACATAAAAATAGCAATTCAAACAGTAAAATGAAATATTCACATGAATTTTGGTGCTACTCTTTTTTTCCACATGAAAAGTATTTACACCACTCTTTTATTCCACACTCATTACATCTGGGATTTCTTGCTTTACAGACATATCTCCCGTGCAGTATCAGCCAGTGGTGTGCCAGTGGCCTTTGTTCTGGAGGTATGTTCCCGGTGAGCATTAATTCAACCTCAAGCGGTGTTTTTGCTCCCGGGGCAAGCCCAATGCGGCGTGCAACCCTGAACACATGGGTGTCGACAGCAATCACAGGTTTATTCCATAACACTGAAACTATAACGTTTGCTGTCTTTCTTCCCACTCCCGGTAATGTTTGAAGCAACTCAATATCAGAAGGAACCACACCGTTGAATTTTTCAATAAGCATTGATGACATGCCTTTTAAATGCTTTGCCTTGTTATTTGGATATGAACAGCTTCTTATAATATCAAATATCTCCTCTTCTCTGGCAGATGCCATCGACAGGGCATCAGGCATCACTGAGAAGAGCCGTGGAGTTATCATATTTACTCGCTTATCTGTGCACTGAGCAGATAAAATAACAGCTACAATAAGCTGAAACGGATCCTGATAGTGTAACTCAGTCTCCGCATCAGGCCGGTGTTCCAGAAAATAGCCGAGAATGAATCTGTATCTGTCTTTTAATCTCATACAGTATATTTTAAGCTCCTGAAGGTATGCTTTTTTTGAGAACTTTAATATTGCTCTTTTTGTTATATATAAAAGCTTTAAATAAAGCGCTTTGTGGCGAAATTGCTTTTTTTTGCTTATTTTGTCATTTATTATGATTCATTTGTACAGATTTTGACTGATACAATTTTATGTTCTTTAAAAAGAGTTCAACAGATGAGAAAAATCTTTTTACTTATTGTTCTGCTGACCGGATTAAACAGTTTTGGGCAGTCACTTGATAAAAACATTCAGGATGGTATACTAAAATGCAAACTGCGTGATTATCGTGGGGCATTGATGGTTTTCGGTCAGGCTATAAAGAGCGACCCCAATAGTTACCTTGCATATTATTACAGGGGAATAGTAAAAACAGAACTGAGAGATTATAAGGGTGCTGTTCTCGACTTTGACAAATCAATTGAACTTAACTCAGGTAATCCTGACGCATTTTATGAACGTGGACTGGCCAAAAGAAAAACTGGCGATTATTCAGGGTCAAACAGTGATTTTGCTCAGGCCAGGAAAATAGATCCCTCATCATCATTATATAACTACAGAGAAGGACACAGACCAACATTTCAACTCTCAGACACAGCCTCATATTCATCATTGCGCAATCTGACCCGGGATAAATTCCTTAATAAATATGCTATCCCTGACTCAGTAGATGTATTTGATAAAAGAGGGTTTGATCTATATTCCTTCTTCTATTTTCATGAACATGATACCTGCTGGATATACTTTACCGGTAATAACCTTCAGACAATTTTGTATCTGAGAGGTTCTGATAAGTGGCATGTGATAGAATATTAGGTAAATACCCTTGTATTATTCTCCCTTTTGTTTATTATCTGAATCTCTTTTTAAGATAATATCATTCTTATTTTAGTATCACTGATAATTAGTTGGTCAACTCTGTAAAACACTTTTTATCTTTGCCTGTCAAATTTCAGTATGATAAATTTTTTACAGGCAGAGAACCTATCAAGAAGAATAGGAGATTTATTACTCTTCAATGGACTTTCAATTACAGTAAATAATGAAGAGAGAGTAGGAATTGTAGCCGTAAACGGGGCAGGTAAGTCCACATTGCTGGATATTGTAACAATGAGGGAGCAACCAGATACGGGTTCAGTTATAATTCGTAAAGGTATTAATATCGGGTATCTCAGGCAGTCACCTGAGCTTAACGATTCCCTGACTGTTTTTGACGAGATTTTCTCTTCTGACTCACCGGTGCTTCATCTTATAAGACGATATGAAGAGGCTGCCGCTTCTGCAGGAAGCAATGAACTCACTGCCCTGGTCCAGGAAATGGATGATATGAAGGCATGGGATTTTGAAGTAAGGATAAAGCAGATAATTTCACAACTAAGCTTGCCTGGCAATGATACACTTATATCAACTCTTTCGGGTGGACAACGGAAAAGAGTTGCTCTGGCAAAAATTCTTATTGATGATCCTGATCTGCTTGTTCTTGATGAGCCCACAAACCACCTTGATGTTGAGATGGCGGAATGGCTTGAGAACTATCTTGTAAAGTCAGGGAAAGCGGTTATTCTTGTTACGCACGATCGTTACTTTCTCGATAATGTCTGCAATGTGATATATGAATTATCAGCAGAATCGCTTATCCGCTATGAAGGAAACTATGGTTATTTCCTGGAAAAAAGGGAGGAGAGACAAAGCAATGAAAAAGCTTCAGCTGAGAAGGCAAGAAACCTTTTGCGGACTGAGCTGGAATGGATAAGACGTATGCCCAAGGCAAGAAGTCATAAGGCTAAATATCGTGTTGAAGCATTCAATGAACTGAAGAACAGGTCGTCAGCGCCAAGGGAACAGAAGAACGTAAATATAAATGTATCAGCTACCCGTCTGGGTAGTAAAATTCTTACACTTGATTCGGTATCAAAAAGCTTTGGCGAAAGGAGAGTGCTTTCCGAATTCTCCTATAGCTTTAATAAGGGAGCGCGGATAGGTATAGTAGGACCAAACGGTTCAGGAAAGTCAACGCTTTTGAATATTTTGACAGGTTCCATATCCCCTGATACAGGATTTGTTGATAAGGGTGAGACTGTAGTCTTTGGATATTACCGGCAGGAAGGGATCAGTTTTGATGAGGATCTTACTGTTATTGATGCCGTCAGGAAGATTGCAGAGACAGGGACAAGCGCTGATGGTCGTGAACTTAACATAAGTCAGTTCCTGACATATTTCCTTTTTCCTCCATCACGCCAGTATACATTAATCAGAAAGCTCTCCGGAGGGGAGAAGAGACGTCTGTACCTCCTGACAGTGCTTATTACCAAACCTAATTTTCTTCTTCTTGATGAGCCAACCAACGACCTGGATATATTAACATTGAATGTGCTTGAAGATTATCTTGCTACATTTAACGGCTGTGTGATAATTGTATCGCACGACAGGTTTTTTCTGGATAAGATATCAGAGTACATCTTCGAAGTGAAGGATGGTGTTGTAACCGTTTTTACCGGCAATTACTCAAGGATGAGGGAGGTCAGAGACGCGGCTGTTATTGCTGAGTCATCAGATAACAGGAATGATATCCGGCAATTAAAAAAGCCATCATCATCGGCTCAGACAACTGTTCAGTCTAAAAGGGGACTTACATATTCCGAGAAAAGAGAGTTTGAGATGTTGAGTAAAGAGATAGACATTCTCTCGCATGAAAAGGCTGATCTTGAGGAAAAATTAAACGGACAGGTTACCAACCATGAGGAGATTGCAAGGTTATCGGCTCGTCTTGGAATGGTAATGTCAGAAATAGATGAGAAGGAGCTGCGATGGTTGGAATTAAGTGAAAAAGCATGAATTTGAAATAAATCATGTTTTTAAATACTCTTTTGTGTTATTTTTATCGAAAATGCGTAGGATTGATTTTCATATAGAAGCAGGTGAGTCATTGATAGTAGTTGGTGAGTCACTTTCAGAAGCAGTCAACTATTTAAAAGGGGAGAATACTTTTATCATAACTGATAATAATGTAAGCAGACTGTATGGCAGTCAGTTTCCTGAAGCGACTGTATTTGAGATAGATGCCGGCGAGTCTTCAAAGACTCTCGGGGTTGTTGATGAGCTTTGTCACAGGCTCTCAGAAAGAGGGGCAGACAGGCACTCTTTTCTTCTGGGTATAGGCGGTGGAGTGGTGTGTGATATAACAGGCCTTGTGGCTTCCCTGTTTATGAGAGGTATAGGACATGGCTTTGTGTCGACAACCTTATTGTCACAGGTAGATGCCAGTGTAGGAGGGAAGACAGGTGTAAATTCGGGGTTTTATAAGAATGTAATCGGGACCTTCAGATTGCCTTCATTTGTCATTTGCGATATTTCCATGTTAAAGACTCTGCCAGAGTCTGAATATGTTTCAGGTCTTGGGGAACTGATCAAATCAGCAGCAATTGCTGATCGTGATCTTTTTTTTGAGATAGCCGGTAATATTGACAGGATTATGAATCGTGACACTGATATTCTGGAGAGGATGGTTTATCAGTCTCTTAGGATAAAGACATCTGTTGTAGAAGAAGACTTTACAGAGAGAGGTGTAAGGCGCCTGTTAAATTTTGGCCATACATTTGGTCATGCCATTGAGATGTTGGGTGATATGCCACATGGTATGGCAGTAATGCAGGGGATGTTGCTGGCATCAAGATGGAGCATGTTGAGAGGATATCTGTCAGAAAGTGATTACAGAGAGCTGAAGAGTCTCATTGAAGCTATGGGAATAACACCAATGACAATATTTCCGGGAGGATTGATTGAACTTGTTCGCGGAGATAAGAAAAAGTCTGGCACCAATGTTAACTTTGTCTTTCTTGAAGGTATAGGAAAGGCAAAGAGTGAAATTGTTTCATTTGATGAAATTGATGCTTTTGTTTCTTCTATAGAATAAAGACACATATTAAAGATTTACCCCATTAAAACAATCCTGTTGGGGTCAGGTACAAGGATAAATATTTCAAAACAGAAAGAGATGAATACATTTGGAACTGCTTTCAGAGTCTCAATTTTTGGTGAGTCACATGGGCCATCGGTTGGTGTAGTTATAGATGGCTGTCCGGCTGGTCTTTCATTCTGGCGAGAAGAGCTGATGGCAGACCTTTCAAGGCGCAAGGGTCTTTCGCCGGGTACGACAAAGAGAAAGGAGAGCGACGAGCCAGAGATCTTCAGTGGCATACATAAAGGTTACACAACCGGTTTTCCGATAGTTTTACTAACCCGGAACAAGGATGTGCGTTCTGGTGATTATGAGATGTTCTCCAGTGTTCCCCGCCCGGGTCATGCTGATTTTACATCCGGATTCAAATACAAAGGTTATGCTGACATGAGAGGTGGCGGCCATTTCTCCGGCAGGCTTACATGGGGGATGGTGACCGCCGGCTACTTTGCAAAAAAGATTCTCTCACCGGCAATAATAACAGCAAGACTTGTTGAAGCAGGAGGAGAGACAGATATTGATGCTGCAATAAAAAAGGCTACGCAGACAAACGATACTATAGGGGGTGTTGTTGAATGTATTGTCAGGAATGCACCTAAAGGTATTGGGGAGCCTATCTTTGGCTCAGTTGAGTCTGCCATTGGACAAATAGCTTTTGGTATACCAGCTGTCAATGGGGTCGAATTTGGTGCCGGTTTTGCATCGTCACGCAGTTATGGATCATTAAACAATGATCCGTTTGTTGATGCAAGGGGTAAGACCTCAACTAACAACGCCGGGGGCATAAATGGTGGCATAACAAACGGCAATGATATGATTATCCGTGTATCTGTAAAACCCGCCGCAAGCACCGGAGTTACTCAGACAACCTTTGACAAGGAAAAAGGGGAGATGACAGAATTACAGATAACCGGAAGACATGATGCATGTATTGCAAAAAGAATTCCTGTCATACTTGAATCAGCAGTAGCAATTGCTCTTGCTGACCTTCTGATGCTTGACAGAGGTATTAATGGTCCCCGTGATCAGCGATGAAGCATGTTACAGTGAGATAACCAGCACACTTATGGTCTTATCTGTAATTCTATACCTGTTATCAATACGATAACCGGCTACCCATGCTATCTCATCTCCTGACAGCAACACCATTACTCTCTCCTTCTCAGTGACAGGGATTTTTTTATCAATAAGAAAATCACTTATTTTTTTCATTCCGTTCATTCCCAGAGGCATGAACCGGTCTCCAGGTTCCCAGCGTCTGAAGGTAAGCGGATAGGTTACCATGTCAGCATCAAGAAAAGCAGTCTCCGGATCAGATTCAGGCTTAATATCAGAGACTTCTGCCGCCAGTACTTTCCTGAAACATTTGCTGTTTTTCAGCTCATTCAATGTGGAGAAAGTTATTGCCTGGTCATTTATTAATTCCGGAGCTGTTATTATCAACTCATTCCGATCCTTTACTATCCTTTTCCCGGATGTATAGAGCATCCTCCCGGGTGAACCGGCAATAAGCTCTGACAACTCCCCTGTCTGATCAGGTGTAAGACCATAAGGCTTGAATAGCTCAAAGAGATAGTAATTTAACGGTGTAAGCCTTTCCAGTTTTTCCAGATCAACATGAACATCATCTCCATTTGTAATGAATATTTCATCCCGCAGTTCATTCATGACCCTGGAATTTATTTCTGCAGATCCCTGCAGATTCCCCATGGTCAATGAAATACTATGCAGTATCTCTTTATTTAGCTCTTCAAGTAAAGGAATTACCTTGTGTCTGATCTTATTTCGCAAATATTTATCAGAGGCATTTGAGCTGTCTTCCCTGAATATAATTCCATTGATGCCTGCATATTCAGTGATCGCTTCCCTGGTGGCGAAAAGCAATGGTCTGATGATTTTTCCATTTACAGGGCTCATCCCGGTAAGACCATTTATGCCAGTTCCTCTTATTAAGTTTATAAAAAATGTCTCCACATTATCATTAAGATTGTGGGCAACCGCAATAGAGTCAAAACCGTAGTTCTGTCTTATCTCCTCAAACCAATTATATCGTAGTTCCCGTGCTGCCATTTGTATAGAAATCTTTTTGCCTGCAGCATAACCAGAGGTGTCGAATTTCTTTACAAAAAACTGCAGGTTAAATCTGCTGG
>QKCK01000259.1 GCA_003245695.1 Bacteroidota bacterium
AATAATCCAGACCGACCTCCCGGTCTTATAAAAACAACAACTATGAAAACAAAAGCTATCAGAATGTATATCGTGACTCTGCTGCTGTCACAAGGGGTCATAATCTTTGGGCAGGTGGCCGATGCAGAAAGGCTCTCATTGAGTGATTGCATTGGGATTGGCCTTGCCAACAATCTGTCTGTTAAACAGGCAGAACTAGAAACCAAAAAGGAAAGGTACAGGCTTAGGGAGGCAATCGGCGAAGGTCTTCCGCGAATAGGTGGGAGAGTATCATTAGATTATTACCCGGCAATACCCGTTACCATGGTACCAGGAGAACTGGTGGGACAACCCGGGACAACAGTGCCTGTGAAGCTTGGATCAGAATACTACGCTGAAGCAGGGGTATCTGCAGGACAGCTTATCTATAGTGCTTCATACTTTGCCTCAATCAGAATTTTCAGGAAGAGCTGTGAGATAAGCGATCTGAAACTGAGAAAAGGCAGGGAGGAGCTGGCATATAATATTGCTTCATTATACCTGTTCATTCAGGTATCATCAAGACAGCTGTCGCTGATTGATTCAAACATTGTTGCAGTTGAAACAATAAGGGGATATTCAGAACAGAATTTCGCAAACGGGATCATAACAAGATCTGACCTTGAAAGAGTAATACTGATAAGAAACAGTCTGTTATACGAAAGAGAGTCATTGGTTCTTGAGCGTGAAAAGCAGTTGAATATGCTGAAATACCTGTTATGTATTGATGCCGGTAAGACCATATCACTATATGATGACATTGAAGAACCAATTGATGCTGATCCCATGGAGGAAATAACACCTGAAAGCCATACTGATCTTCAGATCATAAAGCAAAAGGCAGAGTTGTCTGACCTAAGCACGAGACTGACAAAAGCTGCCCTCGTACCCTCTGTTGAAACATATGCAGCCTATAGTTATATGGCTCCCACAGAAGAGCTAAACGACATTGGTAACGGAAAAAACTGGTATAATATGTCATTTATAGGCATTAAAGTGACTGTTCCAATACTTGCCGGTGGTGCCACAAGGCACAAGGTATACCAGAGCAGGATAGAGTCGGGACAGGCAAGGATAGCTCAACAGGATCTGATCAACAGCATTGATATGCAATATAACAATGCGAAAACGCAATTTATGACATATAATCTTCTTGAGTCAGCTATGATGGAAAACATGCAACGCTCAGAAACTCTTTTCCGCATTATAGCTGAGCAATACTTCCAGGGAGTTAAAACCCTTACCGATGTATTGAACGCAAGGACAGAATACAACAGCTCTCAGTTGTCATGGCTTAATGCCCTGCTCAGGAAGAGGATGGCAGAACTTGAAATAATGAAAGTCACAGGATCAATAAATGATCTTATAAAATAAATACCCAAAGAAATGAAAACATCAAAGAAAATAGGAATAGCAGTCATCACTATAGCCGCTGTAGCAGCATTCGGCTTTAGACTGAATCATCTCAGGACGGTGAAGGAAAAGGAAGGAATGATTGTAGAGTCAGCCATGAAGGGGATACCTGTTAGAGTGATAAAAGCGACGCGCTCTGAGGTAACAGAAATAACTGAGTATAACGGAACATTTGAAGCAAGCCGCGAGGTAACAATTGTATCAGAGGCTCAGGGCAAGGTAGATGACTTCTTTATTGAGACAGGAGATTATATAACTAAAGGAGAGACGATGGTTAAGGTAAATAATGACATGATTTCATATCAGCTCGAGGTGGCAGAAGCCTCATACAAGAAAGCAGTTTCTGATCTAACCAGGTTTGAGAATCTACTACCGGGTGAGGCAGTTTCAGAACAGCAGCTTGAAGAGATGAAACTCGCAACAATAAATACTAAGGCTGCCTGGCTTACATTGAAAAGACAATATGAGAATACATGGATCAAGGCACCAATTTCAGGGACAGTGAGCAAAAGGTATGTTGAACAGGGTTGTTACCTGGCTCCGGGCAGTCCTGTTGCAGATATATGTGATACAAGGAAGATGAACTTTATTGCATGGGTTAAGGCAGAAGATCTCAGGCAGATAAAAGAAGGGCAGATGGTAAAACTTGTTACAGACTATTACCCGGGTATAACGTTTGAAGCCAGAATTACAGTTATTGGAGTCAAACCCGATCAATCAAGACGTTACATGATACAGGCCGAGGTGGATAACAGTCACATGCTACCCTCCGGCATTGATGGTTCCATCATTATTGAGAGTGTTTCTGAAGAGAAGAGCATTGTTTTGCCGCGCACATGCGTAACAGGCAACACAACTGACGCTTCTGTATTTGTGGTCGATGATCAGATAGCCAGGCTTCGACCGATAACCATATCTGGTATGACAGATAATGAGGTCATTATCAAAGAAGGTCTGTCTGAGGGTAGCTATGTTGTCATATCAGGACAGATAAACATACAGGACAGCATGAAGGTAACAGTTCTTTACAATTGAAAACCTTATAAACCATGAACATAACAGAATTATCAATTAAAAGGCCGACAGTAATAGCAGTTATTTTTACTGCCCTTACATTCCTTGGCATCTTCTGCTATCAGAAGCTTAATTATGAGTTACTTCCTGACTTCACAATGCCGGCACTGACAATAGTCTCAGTTTACCCTGGGGCATCAGCCTCAGAGGTTGAGAGTGAGGTTACAAAGAAGATTGAAGATGCCGTTTCTACTGTCGGTGAGATAGATAACATAAGATCATACTCGCAGGAGAATATCTCCTATATAGTTATTGAATTCAACGCCTCTGCAAATGTTGATGACCTTATTGAAACTGTACAGCGGAAGGTAAATACAGTCAGATCACAATTACCGTCGGAGGTAGATGATCCGGTTATCACCACCTTTGGAATGAATGACTTTCCAATAATGAGTATTACTGTCAGCTCTGACAAGATGGCGTCTGAACTGAATGATCTTGTTAAACACAGAATCACACAGGATCTGAGCGGGGTTAAAGGTGTAGGGGAAATAATAGTTACAGGAGGAGAGGAGCGTGAGATAAGGGTTGATATTAAGGCTGACAGGCTTGAGAAACACAATCTATCACTGCTGCAGGTTACCAGGGAAATAATAAAAGCCAACACCGAGTTTCCTACCGGCAAAATAAAGAATGACAAGCAGCAGATGCAGGTAAGGCTGTCGGGGAAATTCAAAACTGTAGCTGACATTGAAAATCTTATCATAACCACATACGGCGCCTCTCCGGTACGGCTTAAAGATGTAGCTGATATTTCGGATACTAGAAAAGAGGTCTCTGGTCTGAACAGATACAACAGGGAAAAAGTAATCTGCATGCAGATAAAGAAACAGGGTGATGCGAACACCGTTGAGGTAAGTCATCTGGTGAAGGAGAAGCTCTCTGCGTTAGAGGAAACATATAACAGTAGCGGTTTGAAATTTGAAATAATTAGTGATCAGTCTCTTTTCACCCTTGAGGCAGCTGATGCCGTACTGAAGGATCTTTTTCTTGCAATAATGCTGGTTGCACTGGTAATGCTTGTTTTTCTGCACAGCCTGAGAAATTCCCTTATAGTGATTGTTGCTATACCAGCATCTATTGTATCCACCTTCATAGCAATCTACCTGATGGACTTCTCGCTGAACATGATGTCGCTGCTGGCCCTGTCGCTTTCAGTTGGTATCCTGGTTGACGACTCCATTGTAGTTATTGAGAACATCTACAGGCACATAGAAAAAGGGAAGGATAGAATATCAGCCTCTGTTACAGGAAGGAACGAGATAGGTTTCACTGCGCTGTCAATAACTCTTGTCGACATCTCTGTATTTCTGCCCATGTCACTTGTAACCAACATGATATCAGGTGTAATACGTCAGTTTTCGATGGTAATAGTGATAGCAACACTTGTAAGTCTTTTTGTCTCTTTCACACTCACACCGTTGCTGGCGTCGCGCATAGCAAAGATAAATACCGGACAACCCGGCAGATTGGCTGAAATATTCAGATCGCATTTCGAGGAGTTATTAAACAGGTTTACAGCGGCTCTTCAGGTAATTCTTTCATGGTCACTGAATCACAAACGACTTGTCATTGTCGCTTCAGTGATACTATTTTTTTCTTCCCTGGCTCTGATACCTGCTGGTTTCATAGGCAATGAATTCATCAATATGGGTGACCGGGGTGAAATAATCATACAGATGGAGTTGCCACGGTATTCAACCTTTGAACAGACAGATGAATCCGCTCATGCGGTTGAAGAGTTTCTACTTCAGAAACCGGAGGTTGAGTCGGTTTCAATGCAGGTAGGTGGCACATCCGACTTCACCGATATATCGTCGGGGGCTAACAGGGCGGAGGCATCCATTAAGCTTGTTTCAAAGGATGAAAGAAAGTATTCTGCTGCCCTATATGCACAGATACTGAAGAATGAACTCACCTCAATTATCCCCGGAGTTAAATTCACAACAAGTGTTGTGAGTCCGGTCGGAGGTTCTGATGACGTCCCGGTACAGGTAACAGTCAAATGCGCAGATCCTGATACTCTCTCAAAATATACCGGTCAGGTACTTGCAATAGTCAGGAAAACACACGGGACCTCAGATGTAAAACTCTCAACAGGCGATCCGGCTCCGGAGCTAAGCGTTATAATAGACAGACAGAAAATGGCTGATCTGTTTCTCACTATGGATGGTGTCGGACCTGTTATGCAGATAGCTCTCAGCGGCAATAATGACACACGGTTCAGAGATGGTGATTATGAATATGATATCAATATCAGATACAAGGAGTTTGACAGACAAAATGTTTCTGATGTAGCATCACTGACATTCATAAACAATTTAGGGCAACCAATTCGTCTTGATCAGTTTGCTGAGATAAGAAACACAATGACCGCACCCAGAATAGAGAGAAGTGACCGTATCAAGAGTGCAACAGTCAAATCACAGCTCTTTGGCAGAACTCTCGGTAATGTAGGTGCCGACATAAAAAAGGAGATTGACATGTTAAGCCTTCCTGAAGGGGTTTCAATAACATATGGCGGTGAACTAAAGGCACAATCAGATACCTTTGGAAGCCTTGGAATAGCCTTTATTGCATCAATCATTTTCATTTATTTGCTGATGGTAGTCTTATATGAGTCATACATGTACCCCCTTGTTGTTCTCTGTACAATACCACTCGCAATTATAGGAGCTCTTGTAGCACTGGCCGTCACCGATGAGACACTGAGTGTATTTACAATAATGGGACTAATAATGCTTATGGGGCTTGTTGCCAAGAACGCTATTCTGGTTGTTGACTTCACCAACCACCTGAAAAAAGAGGGTTATAATGTAAGAGAAGCTCTGCTGCAGGCAACATCAGTTCGTCTGAGACCAATTCTTATGACAACAATGTCAATGATAATTGCAATGTTGCCTATTGCACTCTCAGCCGGCCCGGGGTCAGTATGGAAAAACGGCCTGGCATGGGTACTTATTGGAGGATTATCAAGTTCTCTCTTTCTGTCACTGATTCTGGTACCTGTGGTATATCTTGTTGCAGAAAAGACAAAAGAAAGATTCGTTAAGATGATCCGGTTAAGACATTTGCAGGTAAATTTGTAACTATCAGAATACGTTTTCTAACATAACCCTTATTTATGAAGAGAGCCAGCATAACCTCAGAAGGAAATAATCACACTGCAATAGACCTTGGATGTTTGGATCAGTTAACTGACTTTTCCTATTTTCATCCAAAGCTAAAAACAGATATCAGTGGAAAACTTTTTACCGGAGAGATTCTTAAGTCAACAGGAGCTGAAATCTCATTTCAGACACTCCCTCCTCATAGTGAAATAGGTTTTCTGCATAAACACAGGGAACATGAAGAGATATATATCGTTCTTAAAGGCAGGGGGCAGTTTCAGGTTGACAGGAAGACATTTGATGTTTCTGAAGGATCGCTGGTGAGGATTGCCCCTGATGGTGAGAGGACATACCGGAATAACTCTGATGAATCAATGATTTTAATCTGCATTCAAACCCGGGCCGGAACACTCGTCTCAAGATATATAGAAGACGGCTTCAGGGTAATAAATGAGATTGTATGGAAAGATCCGGCAGATAACTAAGGCGTGAATAGTCTTCTCCAGTAAAAAGAGAACTCTCCCTCTACTGCTATTTCACAATTAATTGTCAGTAAGGCATAAGTATTTAAATTTGTAATTGACAAAAACCATAAGCCAATGAAGACATCGCGTTCAGTTCAGACACTACTGTCAGTATTTCTTATCCTCCTTGTCACATCATGCGGTTCAGGAGTAAAGAAGCAGTTATCATCACCTGACAACTCTCTGAAGCTCACTTTCACCCTTACTGAAGGCAAGGCTACCTATGAACTTTCAAAAGGAGACAAGGTAGTAATATCGCCATCAGAACTGGGTTTTATCCTTAGTAATAATGACCAGTTCAATGACAGATTCAGGGTGACAGATATAAGTGAAGCATCATTAGATGAGACCTGGGAGCAGCCGTGGGGTGAAGACAGGTATGTCAGGAATAACTATAACCAGATGGCTGTGTCACTTGAAGAGAAAGATGGTCTGAAGCGTAAGATGAACATCATCTTCAGGCTCTTCGATGATGGCCTTGGGTTTCGTTATGAATTCCCTGAGCAGGAGAACCTGAAGGAGTTTGAGGTCATGGATGAGCTGACCGGGTTTAATATGCCCCGTGATAATATGGCATGGTGGATACCTGCATACAGGCCCGAGCGTTATGAATATCTGTACAGGCACACACCTCTCAGTGCAATGGATACCGTTCACACACCTCTAACCATAGAGACCAAAGATGGATTATATGCATCAATTCACGAGGCTGCCTTGTATGACTATGGCAGTATGACAATATGCCGTAGTGACTCGTCAAACCTGAAGTGTGATATCACTCCATGGTCCACTGGTGTGAAGGCATATCTGAAGGCGCCATTCAAGACACCATGGAGGATGGTTATTGTCACTGACGATGCAGCCAAACTGGTAGAGTCTCGTATGATACTCAATCTGAACGATCCATCTGAAATAAAGGACATGTCATGGATAAAACCCACAAAATTCATGGGTATATGGTGGGGTATGTTCACTGGTGATTACACATGGGCCCAGGGGCCTAAACATGGTGCCACAACAAAAAACGCCATAAAATATATTGATTACTGTACCCAGTTTGGTATCCCGGCCCTGCTCATTGAAGGATGGAACTATGGCTGGGACGGCGACTGGGTAGGTGAAGGTTATAAATTTGAATACACAAAACCCTATCCTGATTTTGACATAGAGAAGGTATGCAGCTATGCAGCATCAAAAGGAGTAAATATAATCGGCCATCATGAGACCAGCGGTGCAGTAATGAACTACGAAAACCAGATTGACAGTGCATTTGCATATTACCAGAAACTCGGAGTAAAATACGTCAAGACTGGTTATGTCAACAGTGTTCTTGCCGGCAAAGAGCTTCATCATAGTCAATATGGTGTACGTCATTACCAGAAGGTTGCTGAACTAGCCGCACAATATCACATTATGATTGACGCACATGAGCCTGTTAAAGGCACAGGCATCCAGCGCACATGGCCCAACTTCATGTCGCGTGAAGGAGCCAGGGGACAGGAGTATGAAAGCATCACCAACGGAAACCCTCCCGAACATGAAGCCATATTACCTTTCACCAGGATACTCTCAGGTGGTATGGACTTTACTCCGGGTATCTTTTATATAGATAACCCGAATAAGAAGATCAGCTCTACCCTGGCCAAGCAACTCTCATATTATGTTGTAATATACAGCCCCATCGTTATGGCAGCTGATCTCCCCTGGCATTATCTTAACCAGCCGGCATTCAAATTCATCCAGGATGTGCCATGCGACTGGGATAAGACAATAGGCATCAATGCTGTGATAGGTGATTATGTAACCATAGCACGCAAAGACCGTAACAGTGACAACTGGTATCTGGGTAGTCTCACTGATGAGAATGCCCGTGAACTAACCGTCACTCTATCATTCCTTGATGAAGGAAGAAAATACACTGCAGAGATATATGCTGACGGTGACGATGCTGACTGGCAAAACAACCCGCTTTCTATAAGCATCACAACCCAGGAGGTGACAAGAGAGACTACCCTGACTATAAAACTCGCCCCGGGCGGAGGTTATGCTGCCCGATTTGTGGCACTCTGAAGCGCTGACAATGAATGAATGGAAAACAAAAAACGGCACAAAGATCACGTTGCTTCTCGGAGGCAGAAGCAACGTGTTTCTTCTGTCGCATAACAAAAAGCATATCCTGATAGACACAAGCCCTCAGAGGCTGTTCAGGAAGCTTAACAGACGGTTAGTGAAGATGGATATCAATCATATTGACTATCTCA
>QKCK01000206.1 GCA_003245695.1 Bacteroidota bacterium
TGTTTATAAATATCCGAATTTTTTTAGCATACCTGAACTGTCGCGCCAGTCTTTTGCTACCTTAACATACATCTCAAGAAATACTTTCTTGCCAAGAAATAACTCCATCTCCTTTCTTGCACCTGTACCTACACGTTTTAACTTCTCTCCCTTACGACCAATTATTATCCCTTTCTGAGTATCACGAGCAACATATATAACTGCCCCTATACGAACCAGATCATCCTCTTCCTTGTAACTTTCAATCTCTACTTCAACTGAATAGGGGATCTCTTTCTGATATGTCTCAAGGATTTTGCCTCTGATTATCTCTGATACAAAAAACCGGTCATACCTGTCAGAGAGCTGATCTTTAGGGAAGTAGGGCTCGCCTTCAGGTAAAAGCTCCAGTATGCTGTTAAGGAGATTGTCCAGATTAAATTTCTTGATTGCTGATACAGGTATTATCCTCGTTTCCGGCATTATGGCATGCCACTTATCAACTAAAATCTCCAGCTCCTTCTGAATTGTCAGGTCAATCTTGTTTATAACGACAATTTTTGGTACTTCAGTATCAATGATCCGTTTTAGAAAACTCTCATTTTTCTCAGTGGTTTCAACAACATCAGTCACGTAAAGTATAAGATCTGCATCGTCAAGAGCTGATTCTACAGATTTCATCATAGCTGATTGCAGCTTATACTTGGGGTTGAGAATGCCTGGCGTGTCTGAATATACTATCTGATAGTCATCGCCAGATAGAATACCCATAATTCTGTGACGCGTTGTCTGTGCTTTTGCTGTCATCACAGAGAGTTTTTCTCCAATAAGCATGTTCATCAGCGTCGACTTCCCAACGTTAGGGTTACCAAGAATATTTACGAATCCTGATTTATGTTGCATGACTGAATAATTAGTTTACCATTCCCCGCTTTAACATATTTACCTCTCTGGGTGACAGGTGCCTCCATGTGCCTCTGGGAAGGTTTTTCTTTGTCAGACCAGCAAAGAATACCCTGTCAAGCTTTCTTACATCATAACCCAGTTTTTCAAATATTCTTCTTACGACCCGGTTTTGTCCGGAGTGAATCTCAATACCAACCTGGGTTTTGTCTTCGGGATCAGGATATGAGGCAGCATCTGCAGAAACAAGACCATCATCAAGTTCAACGCCACTTATTATTTTTTCAAGGTCATTTTTGATCACCTCATGATCAAGAAAGACGTGATATACCTTTTTTATACCATAACGGGGGTGGGTCAACCTGCCAGCCAGATCTCCATCATTTGTGAGGAGAAGGACACCTGTGGTTGACTTGTCAAGCCGGCCGACAGGATACACCCTTTCATCAGTGGCTCCCTCGATCAGGTCAAGAACTGTATGCTCAGCGTGCGGATCTTTGACAGTTGTTACATATCCCTTTGGCTTGTTAAGCAGAATATAGACTTTCTTGCCTGGTTGAAGCTTCTTACCCATGTATGTGACGTTGTCATTGAGACTGACCTTGACTCCAAGATCTGTCACCTGCTTGCCGTTGACACTTATGAGCCCCTTTTTTATCAGTTCATCAGCTTCTCTTCTTGAGCAGACACCGCTGTTGGCAATATACCTGTTAAGCCTTATGGCAACATCCCCCTTAGGGCTGTCAGATGATCGCTTTGCTTCTCTTTTACGGCTGTCAGATGATCGCTTTACTTCTCCTTTACGGCTTTTACCTTGTTTCTTTTCCATTATAGATATTTCAGCGTGCAAATTTACAACTATTTACCGATTTCACCCTTTAGAACTTTTTTTGCAACTTTGTAAATCATTCAATAATTAAGCATATGGCACTGATAAAATCTATTTCAGGGATAAGGGGCACTATTGGTGGTGCTCCGGGGAATGCACTGACACCAATTGATATCGTTAAGTTTGCTACTGCATATGGTATGTGGCTTCGGAATAGAAAGAACGGCAACCTCACCGTTGTCACTGGCAGAGATGCAAGAGTATCTGGCAGCCTTGTGGCTTCACTTATTAATAATTCATTGATGAGCCTTGGCATTGATGTGGTTGATCTGGGGCTGGCCACCACACCTACAGTGGAAGTGGCTGTAACAGGGACAGGGGCTGACGGTGGAATTATCATTACTGCAAGCCATAATCCGGCACAGTGGAACGCTTTGAAACTACTGAATGAAAAGGGAGAGTTTCTCAGCTCCTCTGATGGTTCAGAGGTGTTAAAAATTGCAGAATCAGAGGCCTTTGATTATGCCTCTTATGATAAGCTGGGGAAGATAACACATGATGATACCTGGTGTGAGAAACATATTAATGCAGTAGTATCATTGAAACTGGTTGATGTAGACGCCATTAGACGGGCCGGATTAAAAGTGGTGGTTGATGCTGTTGATTCTGTTGGGGGTATAGCAATTCCTGCATTGCTTAAAGCCCTTGGTGTGAAAGAAGTAGTCGAACTAAATTGTGTACCAACAGGTCTCTTCTCGCATAACCCTGAACCATTGCCTGAACACCTCGGACAAATATCAGGGACAGTAAAGGAAAAAGGTGCTGACATAGGTTTTGTTGTCGATCCTGATGTTGACAGGTTAGCTATTATTTGTGAAAATGGTTCAATGTTTGGAGAGGAATACACACTTGTATCTGTAGCTGATTTTGTCCTTACTGATACCATTGGAAACACTGTATCAAATATGTCATCATCAAAGGCCCTGAGTGATATCACTGAGAAGCATGGAGCCCATTATTTTTCTTCAGCTGTGGGTGAAGTAAATGTTGTTCAGGAGATGAAGCAGGTGAAAGCTGTAATAGGAGGAGAGGGTAATGGCGGAATCATTTACCCTGAGCTGCATTATGGCCGTGATGCGTTGGTTGGAGTAGCACTGTTCCTCACTCATCTGGCAAAATCAGGGATGAAGTGCTCTGATCTCAGAGCTAAATACCCTGATTATTTTATGGCAAAAAAGAGACTTGAGCTTACAAAAGATATTGACATTGAAAATGTTATTGAGATTATTGCAAGAGAATTCCCTGGCGCTCCGTTGGATAAGCGTGATGGTGTAAAAGTATCTCTGCCTGACGGCTGGGTCCAGGTAAGAAAATCGAATACTGAGCCAATCATGCGTATCTATACTGAGAAAAAGACCAAAGAGGAAGCCGGTGAACTGGCAGACTTTGTCATTAGCCTCATTGAAGCCGAAATGTAATGTTTAGAACATATTTATTAATAACAATCTGATCTGAATTCTTTTTAGGTTAATTTTAGTTAATGTTTGCGCAATATACAGGTGACTGAAGATTTTTGTAATAATTTCACATAGTAAAATTTACATGACGGAAACCTAATCTGAAGATGAAAAAAAATATTATTGTTATTTCACTTGTTGCTGTAGCAGCTGTGATAGTTATGATTGTTGTAGGCAGGCTTACTCGGAAGACGGACCTTAGCTTGTTGTTCTCTGAAGTAAAACATGGTGATTTTGAGATTGTTGTGACAACAACAGGGGAGCTTCAGGCTGAGAACTCAACAGATATAAAAGGTCCTGACGGGTTACAGAGTCGTAATATCAGATTCGGAGGGATAAAGATACAGGATCTTATACCTGAGGGTACTGAGGTAAGAGAGGGTGATTATATTGCAACACTCGATAAATCATCAGCCGATAATACCTATAAGGAGGAGCTTGATAATCAGGAAAAGTATGAAACGGCATTACTTAAAATTGAACTTGATACCACAATTACTCTTGGTGATCTCCGGGATGATCTTGTAAATCTGAAATTTGCAATGGAGGAGGCTCAGATAACTCTTGAACAGTCAAAATATGAGCCCCCGACCACTATAAGGCAGGCCCAGATCTCACTTGAGAAAGCAAAGCGAGCTTATGAGCAGGCGTTAAGTAATTATGATCTGAAGGTAAAACAGGCCGCAGCAGACATGAAGGAGGCTGAGCTTACACTGGCAAAGCAGAGGCGCAAAGTGGAAGAGCTGGAGAGTCTTCTTGCACAGTTCATTGTCAGGGCTCCTGCTTCAGGGATGGTAATATACAAGAGAGAGTGGGATGGGTCAAAAAGAGAGGTGGGCTCAGAGATAAACGCATGGGATCCTGTTGTTGCCACACTGCCTGATCTTACTGCAATGATATCAAAGACTTATGTGAATGAAATTGACATCAGCAAGGTGAAGCCAGGACAGAAAGTAAGATTGACGGTGGATGCATTTCCTGACAGATCATACACAGGTGTTGTCTCAGATGTGGCAAATATAGGAGAGCAGCTACCCAATACTGATGCAAAGGTGTTTGAAGTTATTACTAAAGTGGATGGATCAGATCCTATCCTCAGACCTTCAATGACAACAGGTAACCAGATAGTTACAAAGACATTTTCAGATGTGCTTTATGTGCCTCTTGAGTGTGTCTTTGCAACCAGCGATAGCGTTCCGTTTGTTTATAAGAAAAATGGCACACGGCAGATTGTTGTTCTGGGTGAATCAAATGAAAACAATGTGATAGTGGAGCAGGGACTGGAAGCAGGAGAGATGCTCTATCTTACAATACCTGAAGGAGGTGATAGGTTCAAGCAGGTGGGTACAGAACTTGTTTCTGTTATAAAGGAACGGGAGCAGATGAAGCGTCTTGAAGAAGATAGGATAAGAAAGGAGGCAGAACGGATCAAGGCTGAGAGAGAAAAGGCTATGCAGGATATGGATCCGAGAGCCAGACAGTTTATGCAGAACCTGACACCTGAGCAGCGTAGCCAGATGCGTAAGATGCGTGAAGGAGGCGGTCAGACACAGAACAGCGCTTCACAACCGTCCCAGGGTAATCAGCAGGAGACAGTAAAACCACGCACAGATTCAGGAAAGGAAGTGCAACAGCAGAAAGGAAGTGAGGATGGTTCAAAAAAACGGGAAGCTAAGCCTGATAGTCAGACAGTGGAAAGCAAGGAATAGAAGAGAGGGAGGAAGCAAATGTTTAAAAGATACTCTCACGATATCAGGATAGCAGTTGAGTCAATTCTCTCGAATAAACTCAAATCAATCCTGACAGCTTTAGGAATCATCTTCGGTGTAGCTGCTGTAATAAGCATGCTAGCCATTGGTAAAGGGGCTCAGAAGGAGATTCTTGACCAGATAGAAATGGTGGGTGTGAATAATATCGTAATTAGCCCTATTGTCCAGGATAAAAGTTCTGATTCTGATCAGGGAGAGAAGCAGCTTAATAAATTCTCAAGGGGTTTAAGCCTTCAGGATGTAGATGCTATCACTGCTACTTTACCCTCTGTTAAAAAGATCAGTCCGGAGATATCGTTTAACTCGACTGTTCTGTTGAACGGGATGCGATATAATGCAAAACTGGTAGGTGTCGCAAATGACTACTTTGACCTTTATAACCTGCCTCTTTCTGCCGGAACAGTTTTTAATGACTACCAGGAGGAATATGGTATTCAGGTTTGTATTATTGGAGCTAATATCAGGGCTAAATTTTTTAGCCAGGTTGATCCGATAGGACAATACATAAAATTTGATAATGTCTGGCTTAAAGTTATCGGCGTACTTGAAAAAACAACAGTATCGCTCACAGGGTTTGAAGATAAAGGTGTGAATGTTTATAATGACAACATCTATATACCTATCCGGACAATGCTACTCAGGTATCAGAACAGGGCACTGGTGAATACAAAACTGGCATCAAAGGCAAGTAGTTTAATGATGTTTGGTCATGGTCACGGACGTGTAGTTATAAGCAGTTCTGATGCCAGTACAGATACAGAAACAAACTATAATCAGCTTGACAGGATTGTGGTACAGGTCTCTGAGACCGAACAGCTTACAACAACCACTGAGGTGCTTAGTCGTATGATTCTCCGGAGACATTCAGGAGTAAAGGACTTTGAGATAACTGTGCCTGAACTGCTTCTTAAACAACAACAGCGCACCAAGGATATCTTCAGGTTTGTGCTTCTGGCAATAGCAAGTATTTCGCTTGTTGTTGGGGGGATTGGGATAATGAACATTATGTTTGCTTCAGTCATGGAGAGGATAAAGGAGATAGGAACAAGGATGGCTATTGGAGCAAAGAAGAAGGATATTGTTGTGCAATTTCTGGCTGAGGCAGTGCTGATAAGTGTCACAGGAGGCTTCATAGGTGTCTTTCTTGGAATTATCCTGGCATTTCTGATACAGCAGATAGCAGGTATTACGACAATAATATCAATTGCTTCAGTTGTTGTTGCATTTGGTGTTTCAGCTGCAGTGGGGGTCATTTTTGGCTATTCGCCGGCAAAGAGAGCCTCAGAACGCGACCCTATTGAATCACTTCGTTATGAATAATATGCCACTATGAAAAAGGTGAAATTCTTACATTTAATTCTTTTGCTTTTATTTTTTGAAGTTAATATATCAGCTCAGGAGCTTAAGCAGCTCTCCCTTGATGATGTTATAACCCTTTCAGAAAATCAGTCGCCGAATGCGCTTATTGCCAAGCACAGGTTCAGATCAAGCTATTGGGAATACCGTACATTCCTTGCTGAATACCGGCCTTCACTTACTCTTGATGGTACCTTGCCAGACTATTCCAAGCGTTACCAGAAGTATACCGATTCAGCCGGAGTACATTACACCAGGCTCAATTCTCTCGAATCGTCCCTTTCACTGGCGTTGTCGCAGAATATAGGACTCACAGGAGGAAACCTCTATCTTGAGAGTGACCTCTCACGCCTCGATGACCTGGCTAGTCAGCCATTAAGCTGGGACGGAGGAGCTACCAAATACACCTCAACACCTTTACGTATAGGGATATCTCAGCCCCTTTTAAGATATAATGAGTTTCGCTGGCAGAAGAAGATAGAGCCATTGAAATATGAAGAGGCAAAAAAGAGTTATCTCAACAGTATTGAGGAGGTCCATATTACTGCTGTGAAATACTTTTTCAACCTGGCTCTGGCGCAGATAAATACCCAGATAGCAAACACCAATCTTCAGAATGCGGATACACTATTCCAGATTGCAAAGGGACGTTATAATCTCGGGACTATTGCCGAGGATGAGCTTTTGCAGATGGAGCTTTCATATCTGAATGCCGGTACAGCAATCAATGAGGCAGATATTAATCTCCGGGATGCTGAGCTTAAGCTGCGCTCGTTTCTGGGTTATAATGAAAACGTACGTATCGAGCTGATAATTCCTGCAGAGGTGCCTGAAATAGAGATCGGAATAGGAGAGGTACTGAGAATGGCTGAGGAAAACCATCCTGAACTATTGAGTCTGGAGCTGAATGTGCTGGAGGCTCAGAGCAGTGTTGCACAGGCAAAAGCAGAAAAAGGTCTTAATGCCAACCTAAGGGCATCTTATGGCCTTTATCAGATTGGCAATGAAATACCTGATGCCTATAATAACCCTATGAATGAACAGATAGCCTCACTGACATTCACACTTCCTATTGTTGACTGGGGCCTGGGCAGGGGAAAGTATAAAATGGCAAAATCAAGCCTTGAACTGACACAGGTTCAGGCAGAACAATCAAAGATAGATTTTATACAGACGCTGATGCTTGATGTACAACGTTTTAACCTACAGGATGACCAGGTGAGGATTGCGGCAAAAGCTGATACAGTAGCAGCTAAGATGTACGAAGTGACCAAACAGCGGTTTCTTATCGGGAAGATTGATGTGCTTGAGTTGAATAATGCTGACACAAAGAAGGATACCAACAGGCGTGCCTATATCCAGGCCCTGAGTAACTACTGGACATATTTTTATAATATGCGTTCACTTGCAATGTATGACTTTGTTGCCCGGAAACCACTTGAGGCTGATTTCGAAACATTGGTAAAGTAAGTGAGAGTTCAGAATAAAAAACTGCCGGTATTATTACTGGCAGTTTTTCTGTTTATTATCAGTTCGGTTTCAGAAAATAAAATTATATATTTGCGCCTCATATTATGCAGATAAACAAACACTATAGAATAATTATAAAAGCACAGACAAATGCAGAATAAAGGAGCAATCACATTCCTGGCTATTGCATTAGCCCTGGTATGCCTTTACGAGCTTTCATTCACAGGCGCTTCTTACTCAGTTAAGAAGAAGGCACGTATTGAAGCTGCAGGAAACCTCGAGAGGGAGACTGAATATCTTGATTCAGTAGCCTCATTGTCAAAAGAAGACTGGAGTTTCCTTGGTTATACCTATAAGGAAGTACAAGAAAAAGAGATAAACCTGGGTCTTGACCTTAAAGGCGGTATGAACGTTACCCTTGAGATATCTGTTGAGGATATACTAAAGGCACTTTCGAACTACAGCAATGACAAAACCTTTAATCAGGCAATTGCCCTCGCCAAACAGAAACAGAGATCAAGTCAGGAAGACTTTGTAAGACTTTTTGTGCGCTCCTTTGAGGAGATTGATCCGAATGCAAAACTTGCATCTGTCTTTGGAACAGTCGATCTTAAGGAAAAGATAAACTTTAACTCAACCAATGATGAAGTACAGAAGGTGCTTGAATCAGAGGTCGATGCTGCTATTTCAAATGCATTCAATATTCTGCGTAACAGAATTGACCGTTTTGGTGTAGTACAGCCAAACATATCACGTATGCAGCAGAGAGGAAGAATCCTTGTTGAGCTGCCAGGCGTTAAAGATCAGAAACGTGTACGTCAGCTTCTGCAGGGAACAGCAAACCTTGAATTCTGGGAGACATATGAATGCGGTGAGGTGATAGGTTATTTCTCACAGATAGACCAGTATTTAAGTACTATAGTTGCCAGTAAGGAAACTACCCAGCCTGCTGACACTACTGTTTCAGAGGTAAAATCAGGTGAAGAGACACTTCTTGATAAGGTGGCCAAGGATTCTACATTAACTGAATCGGCTTCAGCTGCTGAGATGGCACGCCTCCACCCGTTGTTTGCTGTACTTTCAGCCAATGTAGACAGAACAGGGCAGCCAAACCCGGGCGATGTTGTCGGATTCAGTTCATTCATGGACACAGCAAAGGTTAATGCTTTCCTGAGAATGCCACAGGTGAAAGCCATTCTTCCCCGGGAGCTTATACTCCGTTGGAGTCAGATGCCATATGAGTATGACAAGACACAAACAATGTATTCTCTGCATGCGCTGAGGATCACAACACGTGATGGCCGTGCACCACTTGACGGTAGCGCTGTTGTATCTGCACGCCCCTCTACTGGCGTAACAGGGTCAGAGATAAAGGTCGATATGACCATGAATCCCGAAGGAGCTCAGATATGGGCAAGGATGACAGGTGATAATGTTGGCCGTTGCATTGCTGTGGTTCTTGATGACTATGTTCGCTCTGACCCCAGGGTAGTAAATGAGATCAAAGGAGGTAACACAGAAATATCAGGGAACTTTACCCTTGAAGAGGCAGAAGATCTTGCAAACATTCTTAAGTCAGGTAAGATGCCGGCTCCTGCACATATCGTACAGGATACCGTTGTAGGTCCTTCTCTTGGTAAAGCAGCTATACATGACGGATTCAGCTCATTCATAGTAGCATTCATAATTGTCCTCCTGTATATGATGTTCTATTACTCTAGATCAGCAGGTCTTGTAGCTGACTTCGGTATGCTCGCAAACATCTTCTTCCTGATTGGTGTGACAGTATCCCTGAAAGCGGTGCTCACTTTACCCGGTATAGCTGGTATCGTCCTTGCAATGGGTATGTCTGTCGACGCTAATGTGCTTATATTTGAGCGTATCAAGGAAGAACTGAGAGCAGGAAAGAATATTAAAGCTGCCCTGGCAGATGGTTATAAAGGAGCATCCTCAGCAATTATTGACGGAAACGTTACAACAATCCTTACCGGTGTGATCCTCTTCTTCTTTGGATCAGGCCCTATTAAAGGCTTTGCTACTACTCTTGTTATTGGTAACATTACCTCTCTCTTCGCTGCAGTTCTTGTCACCCGTCTTGTCTATGAAAGAGCCATTAAGAAAAACTGGAGTCTCAGATTCTCAGCCCCTTATACCCAGAATTTCCTGCATAATACAAATATTGATTTTATTAAACTGAGGAAATATGGATATATCTTCTCAATAACACTCTCAATCATTGCTATTGTGTCGCTTTCCACAAAGGGACTGAGCAAAGGGATTGATTTTACCGGTGGCCGTACATATGTTGTTGAATTCCCTCAACCTGTAAGTACCCAGGAGATATCAAAACTTCTTGCTGATGATTTTGGGGGAGAACCGCTTGTTGTAACATATGGTGCCTCAAATCAGGTGAAGATAAGCACCAAATATAAAGTTGATGATCCTGCAGCACAGGATGATGTCAATAATATACTCTATGAGAACCTGAAGGATCTGGCTGGTAATCCTGGCGCTGAATCATTTGTTGAAAACAATATAAAGAGTTCAGAGACTGTTGGACCAACAATTGCTGATGACTTCAGAAAGAAAGCTGTCTGGGCTATCTTCTTCTCACTTATTGTAATATTCTCATATATAGTATTGAGATTCAGGAACTGGCAGTATGGTCTGGGTTCGGTTGTAACTCTTGCCCATGACGTCATTATTGTTCTTGGTCTGTACTCTGTATTCCAGGGGATACTACCTTTCTCAATGGATATTGACCAGTCATTTGTTGCTGCAATATTAACCCTGGTAGGGTACTCTATAAACGATACCGTGATAATCTATGACCGTATCAGGGAGTATCTTCCACTGTACAGAAAAAGGCCGACAAATGAGGTTTACAATCTGGCTCTTAACAGTACACTCTCAAGAACACTTAATACAAGTATGACAACACTCTTTGTACTTGTTGTGATTTTCTTCTTTGGCGGTGAAGTGATACGAGGATTTATCTTTGCGTTATTGTTTGGTATTATCTTCGGAACATACTCATCACTGTTTATTTCAACACCTATTCTCTACGAAACAACACGTAAGATTCGTGCTAAGAAGGATGCAGAAGCAGCCGAAGTGGTAAAGAAAAAGTGATATACTGAAAATATATTTCTGTTGAGGCTGCTTTTATGCAGCCTCAATTGTTTTATAAAGGTTACAGAATACAGTTATTCTTTTTACCTTTGACATCAAAGAAATGATAACATATGGGTATTAATGGCGGAGAGATACTTCTGATCATTCTTGTTGCACTTCTTCTCTTTGGAGCAGATAAACTGCCTGATATCGCAAAAGGGATGGGTAAGGGAATGCGTGAAATAAAGAAGGCAACTGATGATATTAAACGTGAGTTTGAAAACAGCACACGAGAAGTCCGTAATGATATCAATGAGGTGAAGAACACTATCAAGAATGATATTGATGAGGTGGCCGGATCTGTAAAGAAAGAGGCAGAGAATGCTGCCCGTTCAGTTGAGGATAATCTTAAAGGTTAACGGCTCACTTCAAAACATGACTGATGTTAACAGCAAAGGGAATAGTAAAAACATACGGTAGCCTCAGGGTTCTTAAGGGCATTGACCTGGAAGTAAAAGAGCAAGAGGTTGTGTCAATAGTAGGTCCCAGTGGGGCTGGTAAAACTACGCTGCTACAGATACTGGGAACTCTGGATAGACCTGACAGCGGTGATGTCTTTTATAAGGGGCAGAACATTAACCGTTTAAATCAACGCTCCCTTGCTTCATTCAGAAATCTTAATGTTGGTTTTGTCTTTCAGTTTCATCAGTTGTTGCCTGAATTCACAGCTCTGGAGAACGTTTGCATTCCTGCACTTATTGCCGGAAAACACAAAGGTGAGGCTGAGAAGAAAGCCATGGAATTGCTTGACTTCCTTGGATTAAGCGAACGGCTTGATCATAAGCCGGCACAGCTTAGTGGGGGCGAACAGCAGCGTGTTGCTGTAGCAAGGGCTATCATCAATGCCCCGTCAGTGATAATGGCTGATGAGCCTTCAGGAAACCTGGATACTGAAAATAAAAAAGAGCTTCATAAGCTATTCTTTAAGCTCAGGGATACTTTTGGTCATACCTTTATTATTGTCACTCATGACCCTGAACTGGCATCAATGTCAGACAGAATTGTTCGTATAAAAGACGGACTCATAACAGATGAGCAGTGACAGCTACAGGGCTATGACCAGTGTGTCAGGCATGAAACAGCTCCTTGATGAATTGACCCTGCAGTTTAACACCCCGGCATTCATAACGAATGACCCTGTCTCAATCCCTCATCTCTTCTCATCTCCATCAGATATAGAGGTGTCTGCTTTCCTTATCGCAACTATTGCATGGGGGCGCCGCGATCTGATACTTCGTTCCGGTAACCGGTTGATGGAACTTATGGGTAACGAACCTTATAACTTCATTAAATATGCCTCTGACAGTGATCTGAATAATCTTTCGGGCTTTGTTCACCGCACATTTAACGGGGTAGATGCTATTACCTTTATAAAAGCTTTGCGGAATATATATAGCAATAAATCCTCAATGGAACCTTTAGTATATGAGGGAATAAAAAATGAGGGCACAATCATGGGAGGAATAATGTCTTTGCGAAACCATTTCTTTGAAATCCCCCATGAAAGGCGTAGCCAGCGTCATTTTTCTGATGTTTCAAAGGGGTCTGCCGGAAAAAAGATAAACATGTTTTTGAGATGGATGGTGAGAGATGATAACAAAGGAGTCGATTTTGGACTCTGGAAGACAATAGATCCTTCAATGCTCATTATTCCTCTCGACATTCATGCAGGTAATACTGCCAGGCACCTGGGTCTCCTCACGCGCCGGCAAAACGACTGGAAGGCTGCATCAGAACTAACCGAACGGTTGCGTTCTTTTGACAAGAGCGACCCTGTGAAATATGACTTTGCGCTTTTTGGAGCCGGAGTAAACGGTATAATTTCTAAGTGATGTCTAATAAATACTTTAGATTCAAGCAGTTTACCATACTTCAGGATAAGGCGGCTTTCAAGGTGACAACTGACAGCGTCATACTCGGTGCATGGGCCGACTTTACTGATGCCAATACTGTACTCGATATAGGCACCGGAACCGGACTGCTGGCCCTTATGACAGCTCAGAGATGCAATGCTGATATCATTGCCATTGAGCCAGATCCGGACTCTTATTTACAGGCCTTGTCGAATGTGTCAGATTCAAAATGGCACAACAGGATAACAGTCTTACATACTTCGCTTCAGGAATTTGTTTCCGGAACAGACAATAAATATGATGTTATTATTTCAAATCCGCCATATTTCTCCGGGAGTCTGCTTAATCCTGACTATCGGAAAGCGATGGCACGTCACAACTTTTCGCTGCCAATGGATGTGATGGCTTCCGCCTCATCCAGACTCCTCTCAGAGAGAGGTAAATTACATCTGGTGCTTCCTGCTGTTGACGGGGAGGTTTTCATTGAAAAAGCCCGGGAATATGGATTGTATTGCACTGCAACTATGCTGGTAAAACCAACTCCATATCTGCCGCCAAAGCGAATCTTGATCTCTTTGAGTCGCAGATTAAGAAACCGCGAAACAAACTTCCTGGTTGTGGAAAAGGGTGAGAGGCATGAATATTCTGATGAATATATCTCTCTTACAAGCGATTTCTACCTTGAGAGATAACCGTCAGCTTATCATCCTGCTGAGAGGCAGATTATATTCTTCCTGCATCTTTATGCCATTCTTTTCCAACTCATCAAGGATAGGATTGTATATTCCAGGCAATACTGGCCTGTGAACGCCCTTGTCAGTTATCTTCCCTTCAAGAATGAGTTTTACAGCCATGGCTGATGGCAGTGCTACTGTTCTTGCTATCGATGTGTTGGTGGAAGGCGATCCGAAATCAAGCATTCTGGAGCTTATTACCTCCTTCTTTCCGTTACTGTGAAGGGCCATGAAGAGGTGTTCCATAACCACCATGTCACGTTCATTATCATTAAGCCACATTTTTTTTATCATCAGGTCTGATGTTATCTCAAATGGTGTTGTATCACCATAACCCATCTGATCATCACTGAAAAGGCCAAGCCATTCGAGTGCCTCAATTGCGGTGTCACTAGCAGTGTTACCATGGATTGATTTCAACTCTTTTCTAATGTCTATACCCTCTATATTCGCCTTTTCGCACATGAATGCTTTAAAACTCATTCCGGTGTAATCTTTTGCCTCATCGCCAACCAGGTTTATTGCTTTCATCAGATCGAGTGTCTCACACCATCCGGGAAAGCGGAAAGTGCCCCGATACATCGTTTTTATACCTTGAAGTCCATAAATATCTATATAACTTTTTGAGTCGCGGTTAGGATATACTTCCAGATCACCTACACCTGGAAATGAATGAGTAAAACGGTCCTTAAACAGGTCGACCGGATCAATTATTACATCTTTACCGTTTTTAAGATAGTGAGCGCCGTTCCTGCTTGCCAGTACTACTCCCTTAGGACTCCATGAAAACTTATATCCAAAAGGATTGTTGACAGCTTCAGGAGCTGGTAATGCACCACAAAGAGAGTAAAAAGCCTCAATGGTGCCTCCCTCTCCCTTTATCCTGTCAATGATGCGCATTGCAGACATGTGGTCAATTCCGGGATCAAGGCCTACTTCATTTAAAAGAATAACGCCGGCATTTTTTGCATCGTTATCCATACCCACCATCTCAGGTTGTACATATGATGTGGTTACAAGTGGCTTGCGATGCTTCAGACATACTTTTGCAACATCAGCATGAAACCGGTATGGAAGGAGGCTTACTGTGAGGTGATTGTCTGCCACCATCCTTTCAAGACCTTCAGCGTCAGCCATCGACCAGTCTACAGCCTTTCCTGACGGATGCCCTGCTATCATTTCAGATGCCCTGTCAAACATTGGCGATGCAACAGTTATATTAAACCCGTTAGCCAGTAAATATTCTATCATAGGCTTTGATACCAGCCCCGCACCCAGAATTAATACTCTATTATTCATCTTTGTTATATTTGAATGTCAAATTTAGCCTTTTATGAGAGTATGAATTATGATAATTATTGGCAAAATGATATATGTGGCCTGTTATGCTGCAGAAATCAAACAGCTCTTACATTACCTGGCAATTTCCTATACTGCTTTTGTTTTAAATCTTCTGGTCATTTACTGAAAAAGATTAGCAAATCAGTGATTGTTTCTTAATTGTCCTGTCTGCAGTTCTCATTTTAATAAGAGGGACATAAATTTCTACCAGTTACATTTATAACCTCTCTTGCCAGAAATATTAACAATAAATTAAAAACACTTTTAACCTTGGTTTCAGGATTGTATCTTTGCCAATACCCGCATAGTGAAGTAATTCATGGACAACAATAGCCCTTCCCGATATGTTGAAACGCCTTTGATGAAGCAGTATTATGCTGTCAAGGCAAAGCACCCTGATGCCATCCTTCTTTTCAGGGTGGGAGATTTCTATGAAACTTTTGGGGAGGATGCTATCAGGGCATCTGAAATATTAGGTATCACTCTTACCAGAAGGGCTAACGGCTCTGCCAGCTTTGTTGAACTGGCAGGATTCCCCTATCACGCTCTTGAAACCTACCTTCCTAAACTGGTCAGGGCGGGACAACGAGTTGCTATATGTGAGCAGCTTGAGGACCCAAAGCTTACCAAGAAGATTGTTAAAAGAGGCATAACGGAACTTATAACACCGGGAGTGTCATTCTCTGACAATGTGTTATCACATAAGGAGAATAATTTTCTGGCCGCCATTCATCTCGATCATCAGGCAACTGGTCTGGCCTTGCTTGATGTATCTACAGGAGAGTTCCTGTTAACAGAAGGAACGACTGATCATATTGAACAGTTGTTAAATAATTTCCAGCCTAAAGAGGTCCTTTATGAAAAGCGAAAGGGTGATCTCTTCAGGGAGGCATTTGGCTCACGATATTATACCTATAAATTAGACGACTGGATCTTTACCTCTGATGCCGCCACTGAAAGGCTTCTGAAACAGTTTGGCACAACCTCATTGAAGGGATTTGGCATTCAGAATCTTTCATTGGGTGTGATAGCTGCCGGCGCTATACTCTTTTATCTGGATATGACACAGCATGAGAATCTGGGTCATATAAACAATATTTCCCGTATTGAGGAAGAGAAATATGTGTGGCTTGACCGCTTTACAGTAAGAAATCTGGAGCTGTTTCATTCACCATATGAGGGAGCTAAAACACTTATTGATGTTATTGACCGGACAGTTTCTCCCATGGGTGGGCGAATGCTGAAGAGATGGATCGCTCTGCCACTAAAGGATATAGCGACACTTAACAACAGACTGGATGCTGTTGAGTTTTTCCTGAAGAGTGATTCGCTGAGGGAGTCTGTTCAGAGTTGTATTAAGGATATCGGTGATCTTGAGCGCCTGCTTAGTAAGGCTGCTGTGGGTAAAGTGAATCCGCGTGAGATTGGACAGATAAGGCGAGCCCTTGTTGCTGTAAAAGAGATAAAAGAGCTATGTGCTACTTCAGGATGTGCGCCCCTAGAGGCAATTGCTGCAGAGATGAATCCCTGCCAGGAGTTGTCTGATAGGATAGAACGGGAACTGGCATCTGAACCACCTGTCGCTTTAAACAAAGGGAATGTGATAGCAGAAGGTGTCTCTGTTGAACTTGATGAACTGCGAAAGATACTTTATAGCGGTAAAGACTACATTGAGAACCTGCAGCACCAGGAGATAGCTCGTACTGGCATCAGCTCCCTGAAAATAAGCTATAATAATGTTTTTGGCTATTATATTGAGGTGAGAAACACTCATAAGGATAAGGTGCCTCCGGAATGGATTCGTAAACAGACACTTGTCAGTGCTGAGAGGTATATCACAGAGGAGCTAAAAGAATATGAGGCAAAGGTTCTTGGGGCAGGGGAGAAGATACTCTCGCTTGAAACGCAGTTATTTAATGATCTGGTAGTTTCCATGAATCCATTCATGCAGGCAATGCAGACAGATGCTCTTGCAATTGGCCGGCTTGACTGCCTGCTTTCCTTTGCAGTTGTCTCAACCGATAACGGATATGTGCGACCAATATTGGATGATACATATGTTCTTGACATAAAGGAGGGTCGGCATCCTGTTATAGAGAAGCAGCTCCCTCCGGGCGATAGTTATGTGCCAAATGATCTTTATCTTGATATAAATGATCAGCAGGTTATTATTCTTACAGGCCCCAATATGTCAGGAAAATCAGCTTTGTTGCGCCAAACGGCCCTGATTGTGATCCTGGCCCAGGCTGGCTGTTTTGTTCCGGCCGGAGAGGCTCATATTGGGATTGTTGATAAGATATTTACAAGAGTGGGCGCTTCAGATAACCTATCCCTTGGAGAGTCAACCTTTATGGTTGAAATGAATGAGGCAGCAAGCATCCTGAACAACATATCTGATCGCAGCCTGATCCTTCTTGATGAAATTGGCCGGGGAACAAGCACTTATGATGGCATATCAATTGCCTGGGCCATGGTCGAATATATCCATGAGAACAGACAGAAGGCAAAGACACTCTTTGCAACACACTACCACGAGCTGAATGAGATGGAGAATGCTTTTGGAAGGGTTAGAAACTATAATGTTTCTATCATGGAACTTGACAAGAAAATAATTTTCCTTAGAAAGCTCAGAAAAGGTGGCAGCGAGCATAGCTTTGGTATTCACGTGGCTCGTATGGCGGGAATGCCTAAGAGTGTGGTGTCAAGAGCGGAGGAGATACTTAAAATGCTGGAGTCAGATAAAGGCAGTCAGAATCTTTCCAAGCCTGTTGCAGATATAGCACCCACAAGGGAAGGACTGCAGCTTAGCTTCTTCCAACTCGATGATCCGGTGCTTAAACAGATAAGAGATGAGTTACTTGACCTTGACGTAAATAACCTTACACCAATGGAGGCACTAAACAAACTCTATAACATTAAGAAGCTGCTAAAATAGTATACACCTCCCTCACTGATAATGCCAGATGCCGGTTTGTTACATACAGATGTTTTATTATAATCTGAATCTCTTTCATTTTGTTTTTTAAAAAATATACATTTGTACGTGGACTTTAAATAATGACTTCAAGATATTGTCGTTAAAAAAGTCAGGGGGAATTCTAAAAAAATTAGACATAAGGTGATGATAAGACTGGAGTCATTTTGCCAGGGCACAGTAGTATTTATAAAATATCGGGGGAGGATTGACAGGTCTTTTATGATCTCATTTATGGAGTTCCTCTATAGTAATGTTGACAGAGATGTTCTTGAAAAGGCCCTTATTGATTTCAGAAATGCCGAAATGGACTTTGAAATAGATACACTGAGGGAGATAGCTGATCTAAGGGTTAACCTCTATGCTGAGGGCTTTATTAAACGTCTAACATCAGTTTACCTTGTGTCAGAGGCGAAATCTACTGCATATACAACACTCTATTCGCGAAAACTACCCGAGGAGCATATCCGACTTGAGATCTGCTCAACAATGGAATATGCATTACGATTTCTCTCTTTGGACATGACTGTAAAGGAGGCTGAAGAGAAGCTGAGTAACCTTGCAGTGGAGTTCAACAGATAGAAAGATAAAGTCGGTTTTATGACGGCAGCTATCGCTGATCAGCGCATTATAAACTTGCCAATTACAGACAAAAGCTCCTCTTTTGTAAAGGGTTTAGAGAGGTAATCGCTACATCCTGCTGAAATGGCTTTCTCTCTGTCTCCCACCAGGGTATAGGCCGTCTGTGCAATAATTGGAAGGTCAGGCCTTATTTTCTTTATTTCACTGGTTGCTTCAAGCCCATTTATGCCACCTATTTTTATATCCATCAGCACAATATCAATATCTGAGTTTTTTCTGCAGATTTCAATTGCATCATATCCATCGGAGGCATGTAATATCTCTCTGAACTTGTCTCTAAGTATAGCGCTCAGATAGAGAAAATTGACCTCCTCGTCTTCAACCACCAACAGTTTTCCTGTTTTTACATGGTCTTTTGTATTCTCCTCACCCTTGTGTGTTGTATTACTTACTATGAAGGGGAATGAGATGAAAAAACTGGATCCGGCTCCCTTGTGTGACTCGAACCATACCTTGCCACCCATTTTCTCAATGTATGCTTTTGTTATTGAGAGGCCCAGCCCGGTTCCTCCATATGCTCTGGATAATGAGAGTTCAGCCTGTTTGAAGGGCTCAAATATATCATATTTAAGATCAGGTGAAATGCCAATTCCAGTGTCATGAACAGATATCTGAATTGCATCATCCTTTACATTCAGGCATAATCTTATTTTGCCCTGGTGAGTGAATTTTACAGCATTGTCAATGAGATGTTTTAAAATCGACAGTAACTTGCTTTCATCAGCTATGATCATTAACTCCTTTGTCTCTTCATCATAATCAAGCTCTGACTCGAGACTCTTGGCTGAAGCCTTATTCTTTAACTCTGAGTATATATCCCTTATGAAGCCAGAAAGGTTGAATGCATGCCTGTTGATTGGTATGTCATCTGTTGATATTCTTGATATCTCAACTATATTGGTGACAATGCTCAGGAGATCATTAGCTCCTTTAGTAATGCATTCAAGATATTCATTCGTCTGTTCTGTCTCTCCCGGTTCTAACTGCAGCAAATTACTGAAGCCTATAATCGAGTTCATTGGTGTTCTAATCTCATGCGAGATGTTGGCAAGAAATGCTGACTTCAGTCTGTCTGATTGTTCAGCTTTCTCTTTTGCCTTTTTTAGTTCTGTAGTCCTCTGTTCAACAGTTAGTTCAAGTTCTTCCTTGTTCTTCTCCAGCTGGGCTTTTTGTTCCTCAATTCTTTCATTCTGGGTGAGTATCTCTTCTTTCTGGTTCTCAATCTCACTGGTGCGCTTTCTGACAGTCTCTTCAAGCAGATCTTTCTCACGTTTGAGCGATTTGTCTCTCTGGCTTATTGCCAGGATAACCAATACAATTAATAAAACCGAAATGATTACATAGAACAGCTGTGTCTTCCACCAGGGAGGGAGTATTATTATAATTAGTTTTCGTTCACTGTGAGACCATTGGCCATCTGTGTTGGTTCCAGTCAGATGAAGGTGGTATCTTCCTGGAGAGAGACCTGTAAATGAGATGCTGTTTGTATTTCCAATATTAACCCAATCTGTGATTTCATCAATCCGGTATTTATAAATGACCTTATTGGTTGAGGTATAACTGAGGGTGGCGAATTCGAGGGAAAAGACCTTGGTCTTATAGGAGAGATATATTGTGTCGGTATAGTTTATTGTTTTATTCAATGGGATAATTTTATTTATAACCTCGCCTGGTTTTACAGATACAGAGTTAATGAGGAAATCAGTAAACACAACCGGAGGGAAAAAGGTTGAAGAGGTGATGCTGTCAGGATTAAACATTGTAATTCCTTTTGGCCCTCCGAAGATTAACAGACTATCTCCGCTTTTTATCGCCGGGAAATTGAATTCGTTGCTCTGAACACCATCAGAATGATCAAAAGCTCTTATTGATCCATCATGCTTGTTTAAACATGCTATTCCCCTGTTGGTAGAAAACCATACATTATCATTGTCGAAAAGAATGCCGTTGATGACGTTGTTTGGTAAACCTGACTTCATGGTGTATGAGGTGAAGACTCCGGTTTCAGGATTTAGGTGATTTAGCCCAAGGGTAGTCCCAATCCATAAATCTCCTGATGAATCTTCTTTAATTGACTGTATCTCATCACTGCTGATAGACTCCGGATCTGATGGATCAGTATGATATGTGTAAAAGCAGTCCCTTTCAGGAAGGTATCTGCATAACCCATATTGTGTTCCAATCCATAGATTCCCTTTGCTGTCTACAGTAATAGCCCAGATATTGTTGCTGGCAATACTGGTAGTGTCAGTCTCATCATGATAATAGTTTTTAAAGACTCCTGTTGCCGGGTTCAGCCTGCTTAATCCCCATGCTGTTCCAAACCATATCCGTCCCAGATTGTCTTCAGCAATGGCAAACACCTCATTGTATGAAATATGATTCTGTGACATCGGGTCTGCATAATAATGCTTGAATATCCCGGTTGAAGGAGAATAACAATTCACACCATCGGATGTCCCAATCCATATGTTGCCTTTTGAGTCTCCATTGATAGCCCAGACACTATTACCGCATAATGAATTTACTCTCTTCCTGTCACTCACAATATGTTCAAAGCTGTTTTTGTGCCTGTCCCATATACTTATTCCCTGAAGTGTTCCTACCCATATCTTTCCTTTATTATCTTCATAAAGGGAAAAAATACTGTTGTCTATGATGCTGTTTTTATCTCCCTTGATATGGGTGTAATTTACAAACTGTTTGCCGTTATAGTTTATTTTTTTTATTCCCTTATCCAGTGTTCCAAACCAAAGTATTCCGGAGCTGCCTTCAAACAAATAAGAGAAGGTCGGCTCCGGCATTCCCTCCGTTCTCTCTTCATTGAGGAGAAATGGTTCAAACAGATCATGTCCGGCATTATAAATATACAGATGATCATTTAATACATTTACTATGATCTCTGATCTTGAAGTAACTAAAACACTCTTTACTCTGTTATAACTCCTGGGATTTGTCTGTTCAGTACTACAAAAGTATCTGGTAAAACTCCCATTAGCTGGATTATACCTCGTTAATCCATTATAGGTTCCAAACCAGAGATTCCCTTCATTGTCTTCAGCAATAGATTCAACAATATTATTTGACAGAGAGTTGTTGTTATTGGACTCGAAAGTCAAATGGTCTATTTCATTATCTCGGTATCTGTACAGCCCTTTGTCGAATGAACTTATCCAGATGTTACGTTTTGAATCCTCAAAAAGAGCCCAAACCGGAGTTTTATCGATGTCATTTTTGTCAAGCAGTGTCCCTTTTGTCTCTTCTAAAGCATTCAGGGCAGGATCATAAATAAAAACACCTTTCTCGGTGCCAATCCAGATTCTCCCGCTATTGTCACATAAAAGAGAATATATTGCATTTCTGGCAAGATATTTATATGCTGAAGAATTGCCACTTAGCCGGTAAAAGATGTCTTTTGTTTTGTCATAAAGGTTTAATCCTTCCCGCGTCCCAATGTAAAGATTCCCTTTGTGATCACCGGTAATGCATACTATTCTCAGATTGCTTATTGTTGTAGTATCAAACGGATCAGTGAAGTATGATCTGAAGCTTCTCCCGTCATATCGGTTCAGACCTATCTGCGTTCCCAGCCATATGAAACCCTCATTATCCTGATATACTGTAGTTATTGTGTTCTGTGATAATCCGTTGTCAATGTCAATTGTCTCAACCAGCGGACGCCTTATCTGCCCATACAGGGTCATAGAAAGCAGGAACAGTAATGCTGGTACAATCATGACCCCCGCTTTGCCAGGGTGCAAGTGAATATTTGTTTTTTTTGTTTTCATATTACGACACCTGCTATTACAATAATAGCAAAATTTAACCATAATTCCATTTTCTGTGGCAATAATGATGAATGATGATTTGTCTTCTCTTAGCCTGAAAACTAAGTTTTTAATAATCAGACAGCTTTCTTTTTTAAGTAGAAGAATTTGTTATCACATACCAAAAGAATAGTTATTTTTACAAATAATAATTGAGGGTTTGCGGAAATGAGGTTTATATTTCTTCTGTTTTCGTTTTTGCTATGTTTTTTTGATTTTTCAGTATATGCTCTTAACTGTACGCAAACTGATACTTTGCTCATTCCGGGAGAGATAGTAAGCGATTCAGTAAGAATTTCTGAGTTGTTGTCAGCATCATGGGATTGCCGTAATACAGAGCCGGAAAAAGCAGTATTATACGGAAAGAAAGCAATTGAGCTGGCAGAAACCGGCAATGATTTTGAGCAACTTGCAAAAGCATATAGTTTTGTCGGAGTGGCCTACAGGGTTATGGGCAAGTATTCTGAATCACTAGATTGCTATTATAAGGGCCTAGAGATCGCGGAGAAAAACAATGTAGCAGAACAGGCCGGATATGCCCGTCTCAATCTGGCAAATCTCTATATATATCAGGAGCATTCATCCCTGGCATTTGAAAATATCAGGATGGCTGAGGCAATTGCCAACAAAATAGGGAATAAGCAGATGCTTGCATATGTTTACCTTTTTTTTGGTCGCTCCTACAAGCTTGATACCAACCTTGATTCGGCTCTTTTTTATTACAGAAGATCAGTGTTGATACGACATGATCTTGGGCAAGAGCCAGAAGAGGCAACCTGCTATAAATACATTGGAGATATATACTTTGAGAAGGGGGCTCTGGATTCTGCCCTCGCAAATTATAATATATCATTAAGGAAAGTTAATGTGCAGGCTGATAAAGACCTGTATGCAAATATCTTAATTCAGAAGGCTTCTGTCAGTGTCAGGGAGAACAGGTTGGAGGAGGCAATCCCAATGGCTATGGAAAGTCTCAGTGTTGCAAGTGAGATTGGTGCCAATATGGCAGTCAGGGATGCTCTCCGTGTTCTGGCAGAGATATCACTCAGAACACACAACTACAAGTCTGCCGCTGAGTATTATGAAAAGATAATTATGTATAATGATACCCTGTTTAATCAGAGTCTTTCGGAGAAGATTTTTTCAATAGAGTATCAGCTTGTCAGACAAAGACAGGAGGCGGAGATCAGCCTTTTGAATAAAGATAACGAGATAAAGGCACTTAAGATTAAACGAATTAAAGCAATAAGCATCGCACTCACCTCTATTCTTGCTTCCCTTGTTTTTCTTTCAGTCATCCTTCTGCGTCTTGTCAGGCAAAGACGCGACAGAGCTGTTTTGCTTGAGAAACAGAATCAGGAGATATTGGTCCAGCGTAACAGTATTGAGCTACAAAATAAAATGCTTTTAGAGGCAAATGAAAAACTGGCCAGCTCTGAAGAGGATATGAGACATATGGTGCAGACAAAGGATAAATTGTTCTCAATAATTGCCCATGATCTGCGGAATCCTTTCATGGCCCTCAGCGGGTTGACAGAGATACTCTCTAAAAATGCATCAGGTACTGATCCGGAAGAGATAGCTGAGTATGCCTCAATGATAAATGAGTCTTCACATAAATTGCTTGCTCTGATTGAAAACCTTCTCCAGTGGGCAAATAGTCAGACAGGCAGATTGACTCTTGCGCCCGTACAGATTAATCTAAGGGAGTTGACATCGGAGGTGTTCAGAGCGCTTGCCGGACAAGCTGAAGCGAAGAAGATCGACCTTATAAATATTATTCCTGATAATATTGTAGCAATAGCCGACAGAGAGACTACGTCAGTAATTGTCAGAAATCTGGTTTCCAATGGAATAAAGTACACTCAGCAGGGCGGTAGTGTTATTGTAAATGCAATATCCTCGGCAACAATGATAGAGCTATCTGTAAAGGATACCGGTATTGGTATGGATAGTGAGTCTATTGATAAACTCTTCAGAATAGATATCAGTTTTACTACTGCTGGTACTGGTCATGAGTCAGGTACAGGCCTGGGACTGATTATCTGTAAGGAGTTTTCTGAGAAAAACGGGGGAGGTATTTCTGTGGAAAGTGAAAAAGGCAAGGGAACTACCTTTACACTCACTTTGCCCTCTGTTTAAAAAGAGCAGAAAAAGGATCAAGTCTAAAACACAGTTGATTCATTTATTCGATTAACTGATCTTAAATAACAACTAAACGCATCAACGACTAAACCAATATTTGCATCATGAATTGTTGTTTATCCACCAGTTTTCCGGATTGATCCCAGAAAGCGATACATTTATTATAGCTAATGTCTTGAAAAACAAAATCCCGCAGATCATTGATCATGCGGGATTTGTCATTTTTGGGTGTGGTACCACTCGGAATCGAACCAAGGACACACGGATTTTCAGTCCGTTGCTCTACCAACTGAGCTATGGTACCGTTTCGGGCAGCAAATATACTGCTAATATTTTTACCTGCAATAGGAGGGATTTAATTTTTTTTGACATTGTTTCATATTGCGGGGACATTATCTTTGCAACTACTTAATTGTCCGATGGATTTGATATATCATACTCTAAAGAATGGCATCAGAATGGTGCATCTCCCAGTCAATAGCCCTGTGGCTCATTGTGGAATTATTGTTAATGCCGGCTCAAGAGATGAACTGCCGGAAGACCATGGTATAGCTCACTTTATTGAGCATATGTTTTTCAAGGGAACTTCAAAAAGAAAAGCTTATCATGTGCTAAGCCGGCTTGAGGATGTGGGAGGGGAGTTGAATGCATATACAACAAAGGAGGAAACAACATTGCATGCCTCTTTCATGAAAGAACACTATCCCAGGGCAATAGAATTGTTAAGCGATATACTTTTCAACTCTTCCTTTCCATCCCATGAGATAGAAAAGGAGAAGGAGGTAGTAATCGAGGAGATAAACTCATATCTTGATAACCCTGCTGAGTACATATTTGATGATTTCGAGGAGATGGTATTTGCCAATCAGAATATTGGAAGAAACATCCTTGGAGAACCGTCGACAATAAAAAAGATAACACGTAAAAGGATTTGCAGCTTTATTTCCAGAAATTACTCTACTGATCAGATTGTGTTTTGTTCAGTAGGTGGTATAAATCCAAAAATGTTGATAAGGATGATTGAACGTCATTTCTCAGACGTACCTGAAAATATCTGCAAAAGGAGGGCTACGGGCAATTATGTATATACTCCTGTTACCAGTGAGAAGGTAAAAGGCACCTATCAGAATCACTGTATGCTTGGTAATATAGCATTTGATCTCCATAGCAGTAAAAGGATGGGGCTTTATGTCCTTAACAACATCCTTGGAGGGCAAGGGTTGAACTCACGACTTAATCTTTCCCTGAGAGAGAAGCGCGGTTATGCTTACAATATTGAATCTATGTATAACCCATATACCGATACGGGTCTTTTTACTATTTATTTCGGAACCGACAGCAGGAATCTCAATAAAAGCATCGACCTCGCTCATAAAGAGCTTAAACGCCTCTGTGATGAGCCATTGGGTAAGGTTCAGCTCCATAGGGCAAAAAATCAGATAAAGGGATACCTTATGCGGTCCTATGAAAATAACGAGAATATAATGCTAAGCCTTGGCAAGAGCCTGCTTGTATTTGACAAAATAGAGACGATAGAGGATATCTTCAGGAGAATTGATGCTGTCTCGCCATCTGATCTGGTTGACATTTCCCGCATTGTATTCAATCAATCATCCCTTTCAACTTTAGTATATAAGTAGTATGGAAAAAGACCTTGAAAGATATATCAGGGAGCATAGCTCCCCAGAAGATAAGGTTCTGGAAGAACTATACCGAAAGACAAATCTTTACGTTGTAAATCCTAACATGGTTTCAGGTCACATTCAGGGAAAAATCCTTGAGATGATCTCTTATATGATAAGCCCTTCAGCTATCCTTGAAATAGGTACATATACCGGCTATTCGGCTATCTGTCTCTCGCGTGGTTTGAAACAGAAGGGGCAGTTACACACAATAGAGGTGAATGATGAACTGTATGAGATGAGCAGCCATTACTTTGCCCTGGCTGGCGTTGCTGACAAGATTTCTCTTCATATTGGACGAGCTCAGGAGGTATTGGAATCTCTGTCACTGGAATTTGACCTTGTCTTTATTGATGGTGACAAAAGGGAATACTGTGAGTATTATAATATGGTTTTTAGTAAAGTCCGCAAAGGTGGATTTATTATTGCAGATAATGTGCTTTGGGGTGGGAAGGTAAATGATGCCGAGGCGTTAAAAGATCCTCAGACCAAAGGTGTTGCTGACTTTAATGAACTGGTGTCATCTGATGCCCGGGTTGAAAAAGTAGTCCTCCCGGTTCGTGATGGAATTATGATTATTCGAAAGAAGTAGTTCTAATGGTATGGTTTTTGAGCTCTTATAAAAAAATGAGAGACTATGAGAACATCACTAATTTTCATCTTATCACTGCTTATGAGCCTTTCTTTACATGCCCAGGAGCAGCAGAAGGCTAAAACAACATCGGCAGTCAGACTCTTTCAGGACAAAGATGACCTCACCTCAGTTATAACAATTATTCCAGTCGGTAGTATTGTTGAGGTGCTGAAAGGAGATGCAGACTATATACTGGTTGATTACAACGGGTCTCAGGGATATATACCTAACGGTAATATCTCGTATGATCAGGTTGGCGATGACGAGATTTCAAGCGAAGAGTCTTTTGTCAATACAACACCACAGTACCAGAAACCAGCCAGCAGATATGACCGATTGATGATAAAATATGGTGATCATATTGGAAAACTGTTCTATCAGAATAAAATCTGGAAGGGTCTCTCTACTGAAAATGTTCTTGATAGCTGGGGAAGACCTGTTTCAATTAATAAGACATACGTTGATAATATTGTTGAAGAAGAGTGGATATACTCAAAAAAATGGCTTCTCTTCAAAAACGATATTCTCGTTGAATGGGGAGCAGTGTCACACAAGTAAAGTTTTTCGCAGTAAAGAAAACGCCAGCCAGACGCATTTTTTTCTGTAGCTTTTTGCAATTATAAAAAATGTGTTATTTTTGCAGTCACAATTGCGGGAATAGCTCAGTTGGTAGAGCACGACCTTGCCAAGGTCGGGGTCGCGAGTTCGAGTCTCGTTTCCCGCTCAGAAAAGAGGATGACAGTCATCCTCTTTTTTTTATTGCATTCAGATAAACTGGGAACAAGAAGATTCAATCAATCAGAGTTTTGAGCTGCGTAGCGGTGACATCTCTTTTCAGATTGATCCGGTATTTTCCCTACCTTTTTATGACAGTCAGGCTATAAATGTTTCTGTTGGTCCTGACTTTTAGAATGTAATATCCTGCCGGTAAGCCTGAAATGTCAATGTATGGGAATGTGTCAGGTATCCTGCATGAGCGGACTATGCCATCATATCCATACAATGCCAGACTTATTACCTGCTCCTGATCATTAAGTCTCAGGTAAAAACCACTGCTTGTCGGATTTGGATATACCATCAGGGCCTGAGACTCATACTCCTGACCTGTATTGTCAGTCATATCTATAGTCAGTTTTAAAGAGTCTGTGGTACTGCATAAATAGCTGTTTGTTGCAGTGACCCAGATATCATAAATGCCAATCCCATAATCATCAGCCTCAATAGAGAGGTAGCTCCCTGTTGATCCGTCAAACCAAAGGAATGACAAACCATTATCCGGAAGTTCAATCCGGAAGCTTTTATCCAGCGCGATTGTTGTATCATTACCAATATCAACAGTGGGATTTTCATTTACAGTAATATTTGCTGACGTAATGGCACTGCATCCTGAAGCATCAGTGTAATCATAGGTAATATAGAATGTCCCGGCTCCTGTTATATCAGGATAGAAATAACCTTCATTTATTCCTTGTCCTGATAGATTGCCGCCTGCTGGGCTGACAATAATCTGTGCCGGCGGCTCATCCTCGCAGAAAGAGAGATCTGGGTTAAGGATCGCAGGTTGAGGAAGCCCGTTGACAGTAAAAAGTGTGGAGGTCATAGCATTACAGCCATTGTCATCTGTGAATGAATATGTGATGATGTGATTGCCCTCTCCTGCAACAGCGGGATTGAAAAAGAGACCGGTTATTCCTGTTCCTGACAAGGTGCCACCTGACGGTGATACCTGCACAAGAACCTGTGGGTCATCTGCACAGAAGATACTCTCAGAATTGAGTATCAGGGCTTCAGGATTGCCGTAAACGGAAATGTCTTCTGAGAGTTGATCATTGAGATCATTATGATCAAATTCAGATATAATGGTAAAATCAAATGTATAATTTCCCGCCTCTGAAAGATCAGCAGGAGCACTCATCTGATATGTAATTGTGCCTCCGCTACTGAGTTCGTCTTTGAGGATAATAACATCGGATGTGCTTACCCCTGTGGAGAGAGTCATCTGAATAGTAATAATATCTCCAGGAAGGGCTGGATGAGTTCCGTTATTCCGGATATTAACAATAATATTCTCACTTTCCGTCAGTGAACAGGATGATATTGGAGAGGTCATTGAATCCATTGATAGATCGACATATCTGGTTTGCTCCCCTGAGATATTTATGTTGTCTAGTCCGGCACCCATGCCCCACTGATACATGTCATCGTAATAGAATCCTATCTGTGTTCCGTTTTTACATATTTCCGGAGGTAAATCAATGGATTCATGCTTCCATTTAAAAGAACTTCCAAGGGATATAAGGTCCTGCCATTCCGTTTCTTCCTGTAGCTTATACACAATATGAAACTCATCAATGGCACCATAAATTCCTGTTTTTAACATGTAATCAAAAGAGAGTTTGATGT
>QKCK01000099.1 GCA_003245695.1 Bacteroidota bacterium
AAGTATACCAAGACATGTTATTATAACAGCAAGGAGAGCAAAAGCACCGAAAACAACACCAAGCAGCTTCTCATTCCTGTACTGCTCCTCGTAATAATCATCAAGAAAGAAATGATCAAACGGATTGTCAGGAAAAAACTGCTGATATAATATCCTTGTATTGTCTATCACATTCATCTCATTCCCGGGGAGGTATCTTAAAAGAAAGAATCCCCGTACATCCCTGCCATGAGGCATAAAGCGATATATATGAGGCTCTGAAGCCTCCTTTGGCGACTGCTGACAGTAGTTACTCACAACACCAACGATTGTATATATCTGACCCCAGTAATTTACCTTCTGGTCAATTGCCTTCTCAGGTGACTCAAACTCCATCCACCTGACTGCCTTCTCATTCAGCACCAACGAAGACGAATCAGAAAATGATGGATTAAAATACCTGCCAGCTACCATCTTTGCCTCCAGCAAATCAAGGTAGTCATAATCGGTTCCTATAATCTGGTAATTTTTACTTTGATCCGATCCTACCCTGAAGATTCCGCCGGCATCCCATAGTATTTGTCTCCCCGGAACCTCAGTACCAAGACTGAATTTTGATATCGTATTGTTTTTCAACAGTTCCTGTTTAAATGTCAGGAGTCTGCTACCGAATGCTGCATCTCTTACCCTTGGAGCTCTTACTACCATCACATCTGATACATTAATACCTTTATCCTGTCTATGGAGGAACTTTACCTGCTGAAATACAAGAAATGTTGAAGTTATCAGACTAATTGCCATAATCAGCTGAAAGGTAACAAGTGTCTTTCTGATGAAAGCACCACGTTTTGAGTGGATATACCTGCCTCGTAATGCCTCCGAAGCGCGGAATGATGTAAGGACAATTGCAGGATATGCCCCAGAGAAAAGTACTGAACTAAAAAAAAGCATCAGGATTATTCCCCAGAACCAGGAATGAAGAAACGGGTTATAATTAACAGGGATACCTGTAAGTGTCAGAAACGCCGGAAGAACTATCAATATGATAATAAGGGATATTGCAAAGGCAGCCAGATTAAGCAGTGATGTCTCAGAAAGAAACCTGATGATCAGCTGATATCTCGAGGCTCCCGTTACTTTACACAAACCAACCTCTTTTGCTCTTGTCAGCGACCTTGCAGTGGTTATATTGATGTAGTTCACCCAGGCAACAGCCAGTATTACAAATGCAATAACAGTGAGGAATAAAACAGTATCCTTGTTTCCATTGGCTTTTATCTCCTGCATGTAGTGTGAGTTAAGATGTATCTCCTTAAGAGGCTGTAGTTTGAGATCAAGTGTCAGCTTGTAATGGCGCAACACATCACCGAACTCACTCTCCACAAGATCCTTAAGCTTCGCCTCAAACTCAGCCGGGCTGGCAGAAGGTTTTAACACCAGATAGGTATAAAACCCTGTATCTCCCCACGATTCTTCGATATCGGGTCCGTAATGAGTAACAAGATCAGGCCATGAAAGCATAAGACCTATATCTATATGCGAGTTTTCAGGGAGATCTTTAAAGATTCCGGTGATAACAAAAGACATCTCCTTATCAACAGTAATTGTTTTACCAAGAGGATCGGTATCACCAAAATACTTTCTGGCATATGAGGTTGAAATGAAAGCACAGTTTGCATCCTTGATCCCTGTTAACTTATTTCCGGCTACCATCTCAACATCAAAGACATTGAATATCTGTGGCTCTGCAAAATACATTTTCTCTTCATAGAATGTTCTGTCGCCAAATATTACTGTAGCTCTGTAACGGAACAATCGGCCAACAGCCTCAACATCAGGGTATAACTCCCTGATTCTTATTGCTGCCGGCGGACAGCATGATGCGAACTTAACAGACTCACCTTCAGCGCTTGCCCTCTCATAACGCAGACGATATATCTTCTCGCTTTTTGAATGAAAGCTATCGTAACTGCGTTCATACTTTACATAGGCTATTATCAGTAGAAAAGCAGTAGTAGCAGCCACCAGGCCTGCAATATTAATAATGGCATATACTTTGTCTTTTTTCAGGTTCCTTAATGCCATTCTGAGACCAAAGGCTTCAATCATATTCAAAGGGGTTCAGGGTTATGAGAAACAAATTACAACAAGTTATTGAAACAGAAGATTAAAAAATGTTAACCTTGAAATCGTTTACACGACTAATGCAGCAGAAACAGGTGGCTGACGTCTTTAATAAGAGACCTAAAATGAGATTTTGAAAACAATTTAACAGTGAAAATCAATGGCAGGCATTTTTAACCCGAATGAAGTTGTGATTAAAGCTGGTGACACCAACCAGATGGTCGACAACAATCTGATTAACGGCAAGTTGATTGTCACAAACCAGAGGATTTATTTCAGAACCCTGAATGAAGAGACAGAGAGATTCAACTATGAGATTCTTTTTGACAATATTCTTGAGGTATTATATTTTGGCAAGGGTTTTTTCTCTGTGAAAGGGATAACCATTGTTACCAGAGATGGCAAGAATCACTGCTTTCCTTTAAAGAGACGCGATGAGATAGGTCAGCTCATAAACAGCATGTATTAATCTACATTTCTTTTTTTGAAAGAGAGGCAGGAAACTATTCTGCCTCTCTTTTTATATTATTCATACTTGAGCGATTGTGCAGGATTAATTCGTGCGGCACGCATTATCCTGTAACTCACAGTCAGAACCGCTGTTCCCATAGCGATAAGCAAGCCAGCCGCAAAACTGAATACTCCCAGATGAATCCTGTAATAGAAGTTTTCAAGCCAGTTACCGGCAAAGTAGTAAACGGCAGGTCCGGCGAATAATGCAGCTATCAATACAAGCAGAACAATCTCACGTGATATTACCACATAAATGCCTGCCGCTGAAGAGCCCATGGCTTTTCTTACCCCTATCTCCTTGGTCCGTTGTTCAACAGTAAAGGATGTAAGACCGAAAAGCCCCAGTGCTGCCACAAGTATTGCGAGTATGGAAAACATTACTGCCATTTTTGCATTCTGTTTCTCCTGAATATACATATGGGCAAAATCTTCGTCCATGAAATAATACTGCATAGGAACATTTGCTGTATAATCTTTCCAGACTTTTTCTATTTCTCTTATTGTCCTGGGATAATCACCGGGCAGGAGCCTCACGGTAATGTATCCCCACCTGACATTATCATCTCTGAAAAGCATCATATATGGTCCGACAGGGTTGCGAAGTGATTCGAAGTTAAAATTCTGTACCACACCCACTACACTAAGATATAGAAACTCCCCTTCATCTCCGGGTCTCATGAATCGGGTTGTCTCAAGGTCCTTGATGTTAAACTCACTTTTTGCCGCCTCATTGATCATACATGCATCCTTATCTGTCAGGTAAGACTTATCGAATGCCCTTCCCTCAACCATCTTCATACCATAAGTGTCTATATAATCATAGTCTACCCAGTTTGACATCACAAGAAAAGATTCGTCTTTCCGCCCTTCGATCCTATAACCGTTGTTATTGTTGTTTCTCCCCGGCACAGCAGTAGATGCTGAAATATTTGCCACACCGGTGATACCCTTTACTGCTTCCTTGAATGATTTCACACCATCGCCCAATGCATTGATACGGTTTATTACAATAAGCTGCTCCTTATCAAAGCCCACATCCTTATTCAACATATAGTTTATCTGTCGGTACATGATCATTGTACCTACGATGAGCATTATTGAAATGGCAAACTGAAAGACCACCAGTATTCTTCTCAGGTATCCGTTTTTAACACTGTTTCTGACACTTCCCTTAAGTACTTCGTATGGATTGAATGATGAGAGGAAGAATGCCGGATAGCTGCCTGCAAGTACACCCACAAAAACAGAGAATAGAAGCAAGACCGGAATAGTATACCATTTTGCAAGCAGACCCAGAGTAAGTGATGACTGAAGAAGGTTATTAAAGTAAGGCAATGATAGCTTTATGATGATCACCGCCAGAATCAGAGATATAAAGGCAAGAATAAACGACTCAGACAAGAATTGTGATATCAACATACCACGGGTGGAGCCACTTACTTTCTTTATCCCTACCTCCTTTGCCCTCTTGGCAGCCTGTGCGGTAGAGAGGTTCATAAAGTTTATTGCAGCAATCAGGATTATCAGGATAGCAATACTCCCAAAGATGTAAAGGTATTTTGGATCACTTGCCTCCTTAAACTCCTGCTGAACGGTATTGTCAAGATGAATATCAGTAAGGTTCTGCAGAAAATAACCATATCTGTTACCCTGTGATATGAAATCTTCTATTGAAACTCCCATATATTTCTCGAGTTCAGGACCCACATGCTTCTCGAGCAACTGCGGAATCTTAGCTTCAACAGCCTTATAATCCGTTTTTGGTTTCAGTAGCAGATAGGTACTGAAACTGTTGTTCATCCACGTGGGGTCCTGAGACCTTGGATTGGTCATAAACGAGAGTAAAATGCTTGCTTCAAAATGACAATTACCCGGAATATCCGACATAACTCCGGATACCACGTAACGGGTCGAATCTGTACCAACTTTTATTAATCTGTCAATAGGATCATCACTACCAAAAATCTTCCTGGCTGTAGATTCAGAAATAACAGCCCTGTGAGGAGCGTTAAGAAGATTTGATATGTCACCCTTCACCAACGGAATAGAAAAAATGTCAAAAAACGATGAGTCTGCCTCAACAACATTATCGTCTGTAAAACTTTGATTGTTGTATTCAACAACAGTTGCTCCCCAGTTATTTAGTCTGAGACAGGCTTCTATCTCAGGGTAATCTTTTGCCATTGTGGGTCCCATTACTGACGGAGTATATGACCCTATAACCTCCTGACCTCCTATCTTACCATTTATCACCAGACGGTATATCCTGTCACGCTTTACATTAAACCTGTCATAACTGGCTTCATAAAGAACATAAAGTGCGATCAACAGACTACAGGCAATTCCAATAGTAAGCCCGAGAATATTGATGATAATATATGAACGCTGTCGCTTAAACGACCTGAAACTGTGTTTTATAAAATTCTTCAACATGGCGGTGTATTGTATTATTCAATTTTAAGAGCTTCTGACGGATTTACTGAGGCAGCTTTAAGAGCCTGACCACTTACTGTTAACATTGCTATAGCAAGAGCACTCCCTCCTATTAAAACAAATATCATAGGATTAACTGATATCCTGAGTGCAAATTCACTCAGCAGTTTATCAACCATTATCCAGCCAACAGGCACTGAGATAACAACAGATATCAGCATCAATACAATGAATTCACGGGATAATTCCTTTACTATTATGAAAGAGGATGCACCGAGGACTTTTCTGATACCCACCTCGTTTGTTCTCCGGGCAGCCGAGTAGGCTGAGAGACCATATAAACCCATACATGCAATAATTACTGCCAGCAGGGTAAAATACTTCAGCAAATCAGTAAGACGAAGCTGCTCTCTGAAAAGATTATCATAGTCCTGGTCAATAAATGTGTATTCGAGAGGGTAATCGGGGATAACATTGTTCCATACCCTCTCAACCGTCTTAAGAGATTTATTTATATCACCTGGTGCAACTCTTATCAGTATATAACTCAGAAATCTTGTCTCGGTAAGGGCAAAGGCAATAGGTTCAATAGGCTGATCAGCACCCTTGAAATGGAAGTTTTTCAAGACGCCGACAATCCTTCCATTCAACCCGATGAAAGAAAAACTTTTCCCTACAGGATCACCTGATCCCATTATTTTGGCCACCTCCTCATTAATAAGGAAGTTACCGAGAGTATCCTTTGCCATATCAGAGGGAAAATCAACAGAAAAATCGCGCCCTGAGACAAGTTCCATTTTCATGGTCGACAAATAATCATAATCAACTGTATTAAGTCCTATGAGCACAGTTTTATCCGGATCCTTTCCCTCCCAGTCAGCTCCACCTGAATTACTGCCAATCCTGACGGGGTTACTGCGGGCAGCCGTAACACCCTGAATATCGGGTTCCTTAAGCAGCTCCCTCTTCAAAGAATAGTATTTATCCTTCATGTTGTCAGACATACTTATACATAAGAGATTCTCCTTTTCAAAACCCAGATCTTTCATCTGGAGGAACCGCAACTGAAGAAACATGAAGAGAGCTGCTGTGGCAATTATCATGGAGAGAGTAAACTGTAATACAACAAGTACCTGTCTCAGTCTTCCGTTCTTTTTCCCTGAAAAAGTATCGCCCTTAATTATTGCTACCGGCTTTATTGCCGACAGGTAAAAAGCAGGATATATACCTGATAGAATGGCTGTTAGCAATCCAACACAAAGAAACCCTATAATGAAACGAATATTCAGAAGCTCATTAAGAACAAATCCTTTTCCTGAAATATCATTAAAAATACCCAGTGATAACCCAACAAGCACCAGGGCCACCAGCAGGGCAATAATAACCAGCGAAAGTGATTCGAGCATGAACTGAAATATAAGAGATGATCGCTCTGCCCCGGAGACCTTTTTTATACCTATCTCCTTTGCCCGTGATGCAGCCTTTGCCGTGGTGAGATTAATGAAATTTATGCAGGCAATAAGAAGAATGAAAACTGCTATCAGGATAAAAATATAAACTGCCATAACAGCACCATCACTATGTCCATAGCCAAACTGTGTGCGCAGATGTATATCATATAATGGGAAGAGCATAAACTTAGTTGTTGTTTCAGGATTGTGTTCCAGGACAACCGCAGTAAGCTTTTTATTTACCTCTTCAGCAACAGCTCCTTTCTCAAGCATGACGAAGGTGAAAATTGAATTATTGCCCCACGATTCACTTGTTGCTCCTATTTCATAAAGGAATGAGAATGGTACTACAGCTTCAAATCTGAACAATGTATTATGGGGCAGGTCTTTCAATACCCCTGTTACCATAAACTCATACTTGTTTTCTATTGTTATTGTCTTCCCTAATGGGTTCTCATCACCAAAGTACTTTGAGGCCAGCTTTTCAGTCAACACTATTGAATGTGGAGAATTAAGAGCTGTGCGTGGGTCTCCCAATGAGAGAGGCATAGTGAAAACCTTCATCAGTGATGAGTCAGCAGCCACAACCGTAGTCTCGAAAAACTTCTTGTCATCTCTCTTCAGAAGTACCCTGGGAAGCATATTTACCCGCACCTGCTCTTTTATCTCAGGTATACTCTCCTTCCACACCGGGCCACTGGGAAAAGGGGTGACTGTCACATGGTACCTCTCTCCAGAATAGAACTGATCTTCTTCTACTCTGTATATTTCTTCTCCATTAGCATGAAACCTGTCATAGCCCAATTCATCCTGTACCCACAGAAGAATAAGAAGTGAAGCTGTAATACCGATTGCCAGTCCGATAACATTTATTGCAGCAAATCCTTTATGCTTCATTATGCTCCGGACCGCGATGATGAAGAAGTTTTTAATCATACTGGTGTTTTTAGATCCGGAGTAAAGACGGGAAAAAGTCACACATGCTGCACTTTAACAATCAACTCACTCTATTGCCGGCATCCGGTTGGAGACGCGACGGGCAGGACCAGCCTCATCAGGGATGCATAAACCGGGTAGAGCACAATGTTGATATATGAAAATTAAATGGCAGTAAAAGAAGAATTACAAAAGTCATACACTAATAAAAACATATGGGCTGAACAGAACAGTCCGTCAGCCCATATGCACTATTATTATCTCCTAAGCAGGGAATCCTTATCAGAAGAATTTTATCATTGAGAAATAATACCCTCTTTTGTATCCATTCCCATAAGTATCGGTACTGTTAACCTTATCAAGCCCATATTCAAACAGATAGCTGAACTGTATTTTGGCATACTGAACTCCGAAACTAAGACGCACACCTTTTTCATCCGCAGGATAGAGAGAGCTGTCAAGACTCTTCTTATCAAGTGTGGCTGCAAAATTACTGCTATAAAATCCTCCCACACCTATGAAAGAGAATACTGTTGAGAAGTCCTTTGCGGGTGTAGTGAGAAGCAGGTCAAGAGCCGGGGTGACAGAATGCATTCTGATCTTACCTCCCTCAGTATTGCTTCCTGTTGTCTGGTATGATATTGATGGCTGTAACGAAAAAGTCTTTGTCAGTTTCACCTTTGAAACAAGACCTGTCTCAATGGCCAGAACAGCCTTATTTTTGAACCATGCATCCTTATAATAATGATTTGTCATTCCAATATTCAGTTTCAATCCTACCATTATTACCGGATCTGTTGCCCTCTTTAAAAAATGATTGTTGGCCTTTAGCTCATCCCTGTTGGCAAAATCAGATACGATGGCTGTCATATACTCAGTGACAGAAGCCATCCC
>QKCK01000023.1 GCA_003245695.1 Bacteroidota bacterium
CGTTTTATTTCTCTTTCAATCATCCTGACGGCATGTGCCCTCATTGTAACGGATTGGGTAAGCAGATAAGGATTGATCTCGATTTGTTTCTGGATAAGGAAAAATCTGTCAGGGAAGGAGCAATAACACATCCCCATTATAAAAGAGGCGGTTTTCTCTGGAAGGAGCTTATCAGTCTGAATGTAATTGATGCGGATAAACCTCTGAAAAGTTTTACTGAAGAAGAGCTGGCACTTTTTCTATACTCTGAACCATTTGCTGTTAAAGGGGCCAGGGAAAAACTGGCATATAACAGAAACTTCGAAGGTGTTGCACGCAAACTTGAAAGAGCTGTTACTATGAGAGCTGACGATGAGACAGCCGAAGAGGATAAAAATGCCTATACCAGATATTTTAAATACCAGACATGTGAACAGTGCCATGGAACCAGAATAAATGAGAGAGCCAGAAGCATTAAGATCAACGGCATGACTATTGCCGATCTTTGCAGCCTGGAGCTGTCTGACTTGTATATTTTCTTACAGGAAATAAATGATGATATATCCAAGCCAGTTCTGCGAAAAGCACAGTTACTGCTCAGACAGCTTATTGAGATTGGGGTAGGCTATCTGACACTCGATCGTACTGTCAGCACACTCTCCGGAGGGGAGTCGCAACGTGTTAAGATGAGTAAACAGATGGATTGTAATCTGGTTGACATGCTTTATGTCCTTGATGAACCTACTATCGGATTGCATCCCCGCGACACAGAAAACCTCATGAATATTTTGTTCCGGTTAAAAGAGAAAGGGAATAGTGTATTTGTTGTGGAACATGACCCTGACATTATCAGGGCAGCAGAGTGGATTGTGGATATGGGGCCGGAGGCAGGTAAAAATGGCGGAGAGGTTGTGTTTAATGGTGAGCCTGAAGGACTGGCAGAGGTTAAAAGTCTTACAGGTGAATATCTTATGAAGAGAGACAAGCCTGTATTCAGAAGAAAAACAGCAATGTCATTTTTCGAAATCAGGAATGCAACGGCAAACAATCTTAAAAATATATCTGTAAAGATTCCGAAAGGTGTGTTAACCTGTGTTACAGGAGTAGCCGGAAGTGGCAAAAGCAGCCTGATTCATGAGTGCTTCGCGACACAACATCCTGAAGCTGTGGTCATTGATCAGTCGCCGATAGGAAAGTCATCAAGGGCAAATGCTGTAACATTTATCGGGGCTTTCGATCTGATACGGAAGGAGTTTGCTGCTGCGACAAATAGTGAAGCTTCTCTCTTCAGCTTCAACTCAAAAGGAGCCTGCCCAAAGTGCAACGGACAGGGCGTTTTGACATATGAAATGCACTTTCTCGATTCGGTGAAAACGATATGTGATGAATGTGAAGGCAGACGTTACCATTCTGATGTGCTGGAGTTAAAACATCTGGGAAAGAATATTGCTGAGGTGCTTGATATGACTGTCAATCAGGCATCAGAATTCTTTAAGACTCCTAAAATAAAAAAACACCTACATCTTCTCCAGGAAGTTGGATTAGGGTACCTGAAACTGGGGCAGTCATTGAGCACCTTGTCAGGTGGTGAGACACAACGACTGAAGATTGCCACTGAGTTAAAAAAAGAGGGAAGTATCTACATTATGGATGAACCAACTACCGGGCTCCACATGTCTGATATTGATAATTTCTACAACATTGTCAAAGCCCTGGTGAATAATGATAATACCGTTATCATTATAGAACACAACCTCGATATTATAAGGTATGCTGACTGGATCATTGACTTAGGTCCGGAAGGAGGGAAGAAGGGTGGAGAACTGATTTTTCAGGGTGTGCCGGAGGATATTGTATGTTGCGAACAGTCTCTCACAGGCAGGTATCTGAAAACTGTGATCTAAGCATCCAGGTCGAAAGCTGAGGAACGGAGCGCAGCAGCGGATGAGCTCAGCGAAGCTAACTCCCTCGGAACGGCGTCCGTAATCACCTGATGCCGGCTAAACGACTAAACGGCTAAACGCATCAACAGGCCTCACACCTCACGCCTCATCCCTCACGCCTCACGCCTCACGCCTCATCCCTCACGCCTCATCCCTCACCTCTCTGCCACAAAGCCACCGGCCCTGTCATACCCATCGGCATCAGCGGCTGCTCCTTACCTTTGCGGTTCATCCAGTACTGTGCTACAGGGTTATCTGCCAGCGTACGCATGTAATTGCCCATCTCGGAGATGACATGTATCTCTATGCTGTTCAGTCCCTGTCTCAATGCCTGTCTGAGGTCAAAGACCCTGCTGCCATACCAGCGCAGGCCGCAGTCAGTGCCATTCACCACCAGCCTGGCTATGCCATAGACATGCCCCAGGCTGATATATTGTGGTAAGGGACTATCAATAGTGATATTCTTCCTATAAATCACTGTGCCGCAGAACCCCTGGTGGTCTGGTATATCCTTCAGGTCAGTAAGCTCTTCCATGGTGTCATATGTCACGGTTGCCTCCCGACAGTGACGAAACTCCAGCTCCCATGGCCCTCTTATTTCTCTCATTACCTCGCCCTGCCACGGCAGTGGCTGCCACTCATCTCCTTCTTCGTGGCCGTCGAACACTATCAGCAGCGAGGTGGCAGGACCGATACTCAGCCTGTAAATGCCATCCTTCAAAGGCCTGATGCGGAAACGTCTGCCGCTCTCCGGATCCCATACAGAAGCATAACGGCCACTGGTTATACACTCTTCAAACATGACCTCTCCCTCATATCCATTATAGCGGTGTGAGTTGATGAAGAAGAAGAGCTCAGTGCCGTCATCAGCCACGTACCTGTTCTGCATCAGGTAGAGATCGGGCTTAGTGATCTTTACATAAGAGTGGATCTCGTGTCTCTTCTTCACTCCGGCATACCAGTCAACAAAGTCCTCTTCTTCCGGTACCGGCAGATAGACAAAGCGCTCAGGGAAGTCATGCATCTTCCTGACCCAATCAGCCACCAGACTGTCGTTTTGCTCATGGTTGTTCCATCCCGGCGACTTATATGGTGTCTCACCCAGGCAGAACACCCTGCCGCCGTCGCTGATGAACTCATATATCTTTTTAGCTGTCGACGGGGCAAGACTCTTAACAGCTATCAGTATCAGGGTATGATATCGTCTGCTGCCATAGCACAGGTGACCATCGTCAATATGTGCGTCGTTGATGACGCTGTCGGAGAGATAGTCGCATCCGCCGCCGTTTTTATGTATCGCCTCCCACACCAGCGAGGTGTAGGGCACGTTGACAGCTGCCGGGAAGGGCTCCATCTGTGCTCCCATGTCGGTCCACATGTCAGCCAGGGGTGTCAGCAGAGCTATGTCAGCAAACATTGTGGTGTTCTGCAACACCGCTGAGAGGCGCGCTTTATATTCCGTCAGATAATGGAGGTAGGGCCACCATGTGCTGTTTTCATTATAATAGGCTCCGTATCTTATCCATCCCGGGAAGGGGACTTCGGGAGGGGAGTAGTTGAACCCGTGAAAGATACTATGGGTTATGCCGCTGACAATCGACTGGTCGCTGCCCAGCTTTATTGTCTCAAGTGAGGTGTTGAAGACACGGTAGGTGTCTGTCATCTCCTCACAGCTGACCAGCCTTTTATCTTTCAGATGTGCTGCTGATGAGACATATTTGTTTATCATGGTATAGGCACGTCCCCTGCGGTAGTCGCTGTCAGGCATCTCTTCGCCCAGCCGGTGGCGGAGCCATGTCATGGTCCACGACTCGCCCTCAGGTATGTCATACATGAAGCTGCTCTCAAGAGGGAAGAAGCCACGCCCGTATGCCTGTGCCCTCGATCTTACGCCGAGAGACCTACACCATTCAGTATAGGGAACTATGAAGCTGTCATGCAGCATCTCCATCTTTGTCACCTCAAAGTCATAGCGCATGCGGTCAATCTTATCCCTGAAACTTTCTGTGGTGGCGAATGCGGGCTTATAGCTCTTTGCGTTACCCATTCCTCCAACAGGGTATAGCAGGAATGGCAGCCACGGCACAATATCATAGCCACGGCGTCGTATGAACTCGCCGCGCATACCCTCGGTCCAGTTTGATCCCTCCAGCTCCATGCTGTCGGTGAATAATGCCCTGATATGGGTACTTAACGGTCCTGTTATTGGTTGTATGCTATCCGACATGCGGTTCAGATACCTCTCAACGGCAGACCTGTTATAATGATCAAGCACCGGCCCTGTGGCACCGGGAGCCCCGTCGATGACCTTCATGAAGCCATTGACCTTCACCGTGGTAATAAGTACATGCCTGCCACCGGGCACACTGAACCGGAAGAGGCCCTTATCCTCGCATCCAAGCAGGTCGGCTATCTGACTCTCATCAGTCATAGAGTCAGGCACCATAATCAGTGACATCAGCTCTATGGTCCTCCCGGGATATGGTGAGCTGATGCCGGGGTCAGCCTCCCTGAGGAGGTCGTATTCTGATACCTCGTACTCCATGGGGCCTGTCAGCTCTCTTATACCCACAGATACTATCTGTGCACGTTCATCACCCTCAAGGTATTCAGCACCGAAGGGCCATCCTGACCCTACCAGCAGGTCGCAGGTCATACCCAGGCGCTCTGCCTCGTCAAAGGCTGCCTTCAGCATCTCTGTCCACTCCGCACTGAGCCATTCAAGCGAGGTCTTTCCCAGGTCATCGCCATCACTGCGCGAGGGAAACTCAATAGGGTTGATCTCCACACCGCCGATGCCAACTGACTTAAGCAGCTGCAGCTCCCTGACAAGCTCTGCCGCCTCAATCTTATCGCCGTTCCACCACCATCTGACGAAAGGATGACAGGAGAGGGCAGGGGTGGCAAAAAGGTCATACAGATAAGTCTCTGCACCGCTAAATGCAGCCGGTAATACCCCTGATGCTCTCAGAGGAATGGCATAAGTCAGTATCAAACCACTGCCACCGGTGACACTCCAACGAATGAAATCCCTGCGTCTCATAATGATATTTCAGGTTCAGAAAGAGATTATTTTATAGTAATGCCGGTTGACTTATATACGAATACCGGATCCCTGTCTTTTATGGGATCATCTACCACCAGTGTTTTGAGGGTGGCATTATGAACATCATCTAGTACCACCGCCACACGGTAGTCTTTTTTGCTACATACCAGTCTCACGTTGTCGAAGGTGATCTCCTCGGCATGACGTATATAAAAGCCCCATGCCGGCAGCTCCTTAAACATAGAGAACTCAGGGTAGCTGGCTGCCATCTCGGGTATGTTATCCAGCTCATCCAGTCCTACCCTGGCGTACATGGGGTCACCGCCACCGGGGTAATGAATCTCTACGTTCCTCAGAACCACATTTCTGATCTTCACATCAGGCATCCCCACTATTATCGATGGAGATATGTTACGTGGCAGATCCTCAACAGGGCCTTCATAGTTATATCCGGCATCGGCTTTGGTGGCCGGCACCTCGGCATACAGGTTGGAGATAACGATGTTCTCGAGTCTTCCCTTGCGTGGTGGCCTGCGCTCACCTATCCTGAGGAATATCACATTGCCGGTGTTGTATGACCAGAGACTGTCTACAACCACATCTTCAACAAAGCCACCGTCAACAGCTGCAAAGGTCACGGCAGAACGATAGGTGTCATATACAGTGTTACGGATGATGCGTATGTTCCTGAATCCGCCGTTGGAGGCTGTCCCGAATTTGATGCCGTTGGCGCTGGTACGTACAACATTATTATAGACATACACATTCTGACATACGAAGTCTTTGCTGTGTGACTTAAGGCATATGCCATCATCGGCAGCATCAAAGAACGAGTTACTTACAACCACACTGTCGCAGTCGACAATATCGACGCCATCGTTGTTCCAGTACGACTTGCTGTCGACGGTTATGCCGTCGATGACGACATTACGGCACTGGTCATACTGTTGATTCCAGCTGGCAGGGTCTTTCAGTATTATGCCTCTGATGGTCACGTTCCTGCATCCCTTGAAATAGATGTTCTGGGGGCGTATCCCTTCACGCGGACGGTCATACAGCAGGTCATTGGGGTCTTTGATGACGCCCCGGTGTACCATATCAAGAACGTTGTTTGCCACCTTGTATCCCTGTCCATCAATGACACCCTTTCCTGTTATGCCTATGTTATCCTGGCCTAGGGCAAATATGAGAGCCATCCATGAGCCTTCGCGACAGTAGTCGAAGGGATTCTCTGAGCCAACAAGTATGGCGCCCTCCTCAAGCTGTATCGTGACGTTGGATTTGAGATATATTGTGCCTGTCAGGTAGCGGCCTACATAGAACACCAGCCTGCCGCCGCCGTTCTCATGTATGTAATCGATGGCTTTCTGTATAGATGTGGTATTGAGTGTGGTGCCATTAGACTGGATGCCGAAATAAGAGGCCTTGTAGTCTTTCCCCTGCAGCATACAGGCCCACAGTGCCAGTATCAGGGTTAACATGATTCGTGATGCTTTCATGAGAGATGAGGTATAAAATCAGGTTTTTTAATTATTATTCAGGTAGCATTCCCGCCACAGGCCAGGTAATCAGCCTGCATCCCAACAGTAATTGTAAATCTAATGAAAAACATCATATAGTCAAAAGTCAAAAGTCAAAAGTCAAAAGTCAAAAGTCAAAAGTCGAAAGTCAAAAGTCAAAAGTCGAAAGTTGAAAGTTGAAAGATGAGGAACGGAGTGACGAAGTCCCGCGGAGCGGGTCTGTAATCACCAGATGCCCAATAAACGAATAAACGAATAAACGAATAAACGCATCAACGCCACAACACGCCTCACCCCTCACGCCTCATCCTCACGTCTCACATCTCAAAACTTTCACTATCTTCATCCTGCTGTCGCAGAATCGGAGAGGATAATAATATATACGTAACAAAAAGGGTGTTTATGTACCTGAAGACTGTTGCATAAACACCATAAGAGGAAACATATAAGCAAGCGGTGAAAAAGCAGATTAATCACCGCACATTTGCGGTATATAATTAGTATATTTGCCGCAGAATAACATTAAGTAATGGCTAGATACATCTACGAGCATAAAAATTGGACAGATTTTTCGTGGCAGGATAAAACCATAAATGTCGTATTTGGTGAGGTACGGCTTATGCAAGGAAAAATAATAGGGCAAATGAACGCGTTGGGTTTTTCTACTAAAGAAGAAGCCACACTCACAGCCTTAACCTTAGACGTAGTAAAATCATCAGAAATAGAAGGAGAATTGCTCAATTATGAGCAAGTACGTTCATCCATTGCAAGACGTTTGGGCATCAACACTGCAGGTCTCGTGCCGAGTAGCCGTCACATCGAAGGAGTGGTAGAAATGATGCTGGATGCCACTCAACGATACACCTTGCCTTTAAGTGAAAAACGCTTATTTGGTTGGCATGCAGCACTTTTCCCTACAGGGTACAGTGGTCCTTACTTAATAGAAGTGGGGCGATACCGTACTGGTGAAATGCAAGTGGTTTCGGGCGCAATGGGTAAAGAAAAAGTCCATTACAAAGCTGTAAAGCCTGAATTGGTGAAAATGGAAATGGACAAGTTTCTGGATTGGTTCAACAACGAAACCCGACTTGATCCTGTTTTAAAAGCCGCCATAGCACACTTTTGGTTTATCATCATTCACCCCTTTGATGACGGAAACGGCAGAATTGGAAGAGCCATAGCCTATATGTTGCTTGCCCGTGCCGAAGGCAGTGGAGAGCGTTTTTACAGTATGTCAAGCCAAATATTAACCGAACGTAAACGCTATTATGAAGTTTTACAAATAGTGCAACATAGTTCAGGCGATATTACCGAATGGCTGGACTGGTTCTTGCATTGTCTTAAAAATGCAATGCTCGCCACCGAAAATACCACACAGAAAATATTGCGCAAAGCGGAGTTTTGGAAAATACATGAGCATACCCCCATCAACGAACGCCAACGCTTTGTACTTAACAAACTCTTTGACGATTTTGAAGGAAAACTACAAACCTCAAAATGGGCAAAAATTGTCAAAACTTCTACCGACACAGCATTACGAGATATAAAAGATTTGGTAGAAAAAGGTATTCTGCGACAAACAGACGAAAAAGGACGAAATTCTAACTACGAATTAATAGATTTCAAATCAGAATAACCACTGGCTATAACAAGCGGTCATACGCAATTGCCGGGCAGAAGGGTTGCTAATGCTGGTTCTTTTGGCTATCTTAAGCGT
>QKCK01000208.1 GCA_003245695.1 Bacteroidota bacterium
CAATACTGTTATCGGACACGACACTGTCATTGGGGGAAACGTCTGGCTTACATCCGGAGTTGATCCAAACACTATAGTGTATCATATTCCACAGACAATATGCAGAAACAGTGCGAGTAACGAGGAACCATTGACTTTTGTTATCTGAAAAATCACGTAATAGAATGAAAGTATTAAATATTCTTGATACCATAGGCAGCACACCGCACCTGAGAATTAACCGTCTTTTTGGTTCAGACTATGAAGTATGGACGAAGGTTGAGAAAGGAAATCCAGGCGGAAGCATTAAAGACCGCATAGCTCTAAATATGATTCAGGATGCAGAGCAAAAGGGTCTTCTTAGCCACAACTCAGTTATAATAGAGCCTACATCTGGCAACACCGGTATAGGGTTGGCCATGGTGGCTGCAGTGAAAGGATACCGTTTAATACTTGTAATGCCTGAATCAATGTCAGTTGAGCGCAGACGTCTTATGACTCTTTATGGGGCTGAGCTTGAACTTACCCCCAGAGAGAGGGGCATGAAAGGTGCTATTGATAAGGCAGAGGAGCTGGCCAGAGTAATACCTGACAGTTGGATCGCATCACAATTTGATAACCCGGCAAATGTTGAGATACATATTAAGACTACAGCTGAGGAGATCATAAAAGATTTTCCCGAGGGATTTGACTATTTTATCTCAGGAGTAGGTACCGGAGGACATATATCAGGTGTTGGAATGGTACTTAAAAAGCGTTTCCCCGGAATAAGAATTTTTGCAGTTGAGCCCGAACTCTCACCGGTGATAGGAGGAGGAACAGCTGCACCTCATCCTTTGCAGGGTATTGGGGCAGGTTTTATACCTGCAAACCTTAACACAGACATCCTTGACGGAGTAATTGCAGTCTCAAAGGAAGAAGCATATAAATATGCTCAACGGGCAGCGAAAGAAGAGGGGCTGCTGGCAGGTATATCTTCCGGAGCCAGTCTGGCTGCCGTTGCAAGAATGTTGCCTGAGATAGCAGAAGGATCAAGGATACTCACCTTTTCATATGACACGGGAGAAAGATATCTGTCAATCGATGGTTTATTCTGAAACTAAAAAGTAAGGCTGGCAGATTATACCAGCCTCACTCATTTTTCATATCACTTTTCAGACTATTAACCGGCTCTTGAAAGGCAGGAATGTCATAAAATCAGCATGATGCACTATATACGCTTCGGTGGTTCTCTTTACCAGGTCACCTTCATGTGCATGTGCTGCAATGATATGGCAAACTTCAGGAGGCACACCACACTCTTCAGCAAGACTAACGCCTGAGAAAGGGTGCCTGAGGTATTGACCGTACTTCCCCTGAATTGACTTGCCATTTGCATCAAGCTCGTATTCAAGCAGTTTCCCCACATCAGCCAGAATAGCACCAGAGATAAGGACATCCATATTTACAGGCAATTCATCCCGGAAGAAACTATTCATCTTTTCTCCGGCCTCCCGGGCAACATGTACTACACATCGCTTATGGTCCATGAAGCTCACCTTAAGGTCAGGGCCGCAAAGAAGAGTGAAAGGAATAATGTTTAAGTCCTCAGGTTTCAACACACTCCTCTCCAGAGCTATCTTCCATGTATTTGCCGTTTTCTCCCTCAGCATCGTATCTTTAATCCACTCCAGCTCAGGCCAAAGCTTCTTTACTTCTTCTGTCATATCCATTATCTGAGTTTTGCTATTATGGCATTGGTCATCTCAACAGTCGAAGCAGCTCCATTATCAATAACTTCCTGACAGCCTGAGAGCTTCATCATATCATATGATTTGACCTCACCCTCTTCAACTACGGCTGCGATAGCGTTTCTGATCTTTGTTGCCAACTCTTTTTCATCGATATAATCGAGCATCATACATGCTGATTCAATCATTGCCACCGGATTTACAATAGGGGTAGCATAATCAGCATATTTAGGAGCAGAGCCATGTGTAGGTTCAAAAACACCTATGCCATCAGCAGAAAACTGTGCGCTGCAGGCAAAGCCCAATCCTCCTATCAGACCTGCAAAGGCGTCAGAGACGATATCACCGAACATGTTACCGGCAACGATAACGCCATAATCTTCAGGATTCTTTGTTAGCCACATCATCTGAGCATCAATATTTGTATTCATCAGTTTTATCTGTGGGTAATCTGCTTTCTGCATCTCTTTGGCAATCTTCCACATCATACCTGATGTCTCCCTTATGACGTTGGGTTTTTCACAGACTGTCACTGACTTATAGCCATACCTGACTGCATGATCAAATGCAGCCCTTACAATGCGCTCAGTATACTTATGGGTAAATATACGGGTAGAGACAGCCAGTTCCTCTTTTGGGCACCACCCGAAGTTATCGCGGAACTTTGGGTGTGTCATCAGTGCATCATAAACCTGAGCAGGAGGATTTGTCCATTCAACACCGCCGTAAAGACCCTCAGTGTTCTGTCTGAAGATGACAACATCAACAAAAGGCTCTTCTATATCACCTTTTTTACCGCGTCTGACAAAGTTCAATGGATTACCTTTATAACTTCTGCATGGCCTGACACATATGTCAAGCCCAAAATGCTGTCTGAGAGTAACTATAGGACTGCTGTATACAAAACCCTTACCCTGCAGTTCCGGTGATAGTTCGGCAGCAGCATCATCTTTTGGTTTTGAGGTAATGGCCCCGAATAAGGCAATCTTATGTTCAGATATCAGGTCAATAGTCCGCTTTGGAAGCGGATTACCCTCACTGCACCAGAATTCCCACCCGATGTCACCATATACATAATCTGCATCAAATCCTGCGGCATCCAGCACCCGGATGGCCTCTTTAAGCACTATAGCACCTATGCCATCTCCCGGCAATGCAACTATTGTACGTTTTGTCATGTTTTTCTTTTTTGAGGTTATGTTCTGGGGCTAATTTATATTATTTAGAACATATAAATACTGATTATGGTTAGAAAATCATGAGGTTAATAAATTGAAAAAATTATATTTGTGTCCTTTTAGAAAGTAATTATTTGAAGAGAAGATAAAATGAGTCATTTTGAGGGCCTTAGACCGGGCATAGTCTGGAATTATTTTGAAGAGATTTGCAAAATACCACGTATATCTAAGCATGAAGGTAAGATAATAGAATACCTTTTAGCCTTTGCTGAAGAAAATAATCTGGAGGCAAGAGAAGATAAAGTTGGCAATATAATAATTATCAGACCTGCGGCACCGGGTAAAGAACATATTCAGCCCATAGTATTACAGAGTCACATGGATATGGTTGGAGAAAAGAATGCTGATCATCCGCATGACTGGCTTAATGATCCTATTATTCCGGTAGTTGATGGCAATTATGTAATGGCATCAGGAACCACCCTGGGGGCTGATGATGGAATTGGCATTGCTGCTCAGATGGCCATTCTTACTGATAAAGAACTGGTGTGCGGCAGAATTGAATGCCTCTTTACTGTTGATGAGGAGTCTGGCATGACCGGGGCAGTAAATCTCGAACCAGGGTTCTTCTCAGGGAAGACACTTCTGAACCTCGACTCAGAAGATGAGGGTATTCTTTATATAGGCTGCGCCGGTGGAATAGATACACAGGCAACAATAAACTACGATCCTGAAACCATTGCCTCCGGAAGCGAATTCATGGAGATCTCTGTAACAGGCCTCCATGGCGGACACTCCGGTGATGAGATACATAAAGGGTATGGCAATTCTATAAAGGTGATGACCCGTCTGCTCCACCATCTCGACCTTAAGTTTGATATTACTTTATGTTCGTTTGATGGAGGAAATCTGAGGAACGCAATACCCAGGGAAGCTTTCGTAGCAATAGCTTATGATAAAAAAGATGAGACTGGCATTTCTGATGCTATTACAATATTCACAAATCTCATCAAGGAAGACTTCGGAGCCCTTGAGCCAGATCTTAAGATAAATTTCAGGAAAACAGGAAAGCATACAGCATCATTATCAAAGAAGACATTCCGGTCTCTGATAAATGTATTAACAGTCATTCCTCACGGTGTTATAGCATGGTCAAAAGAGATACCTGACCTGGTTGAGACATCAACAAACCTGGCTGTTGTTAAAACCTTTAACAACAAGATCGAGGTTGTAACAACACAACGCAGTTCCTCAGAGTTTTCAAAAGAATATGCATCAACGATGGTTGAATCATGTTTTAATCTGGTTGGTGCTGATGTAACCCATTCTGACGGTTATCCGGGCTGGAAGCCAAATATGGACTCCGAGATACTTAATAAGATGAAGAAATCATACTCAGACCTCTTTGGTAAAAAACCAGAGATAAAAGCAATTCATGCAGGTCTGGAGTGTGGCCTGATACTTGAAAAATACAAGGGGATAGACATGATATCATTTGGCCCGACAATCAGGGGAGCTCATACTCCGGAAGAAAAGATTGAGATCTCCACTGTTCAAATGTTTTGGGACCTGTTACTTGATACAATAAAGGCAGATAATTAGTCTATCTCCTGAAATTCATCACTGGTGGCACCACATACCGGGCAGACCCAGTCAGAAGGCAAATCCTCAAAGGCGGTTCCCGGAGGTATGCCTCCTGATTCGTCACCCTCTTCAGGATTATATACCCAGCCACACACAATACATTTATAGATTCCCATAATATTATATTTAGTAAGATATAAACACTCATGGCAGTTATTACTTTCTGCCATGAGTGCCTTATTTTCAGTCATTATTCATCACTTTCGCACCTGGTGAACGGCATCAATAACAGTACCGTCAACCCATTTTATAGCAGCAACCACCCTCTCGTCAAATGATACCTTCTCAGGTTTGCCACAGATCCTCTCTGCAATGGATTTCAATTCCTCAATTGATACCAGGGGCAGACCTTTGCCTTTAACAGCATCAATCAGGTCCTGACGCCGGGGATTAATTGCAATGCCCCTTTCAGTCACAATAACATCTATCAGCTCTCCGGGTCCGCATAATGTTGTTACCCTGTCAACAATAACAGGAATCCTGTCACGGAACAAGGGCAATGGAATAATCACATTGCGGGCATGGAGGCAGTTCTGCCAGCCACCAATACCATGAAGGAGAAGACCATCAGAATGTGTAACCACGTTCCCGTTAAAACCGGTATCTATCTCTGTCGCCCCCAGGATCATTATGTCCATCATTGCAGTAAGATTTCCCTTTGAGTGATAGTTATAGGCATTGTATACCGGATATGGAATATGATTCGGATTAACCTCAGCCGAACGTACAGAGTCAAGATCAAAAGCCTGAGCATCGAGTATATATCCCATCTGACCCTCTTCAAGCATCTGTACCATGTATTTGGTACTGCCTCCAAAGCCCAGTCGGAATTTCCATCCCTTCTTACGCAAAATCTGATGAGCATAAACAGCAATCGCCAGGCTTGTGCCTCCAGCACCTGCCTGCATGGTAGCCCCGTCATGTAACAGCCCTGATTTCTCCAGGAATGTAGCTGTCAGTTCTGCTATCAGGAGCCTGTCAGGGCTCTTTGTGATTTGAGTTGTTCCGGATACAATCTTCTCTGGTATCCCTATCTTGTCAACCACAACCACAAAATCAACGTAATTACCTTCTATCTCCATCGGGAAACATGGCAGCTCAACAAGATTATCCGTCACAATAATGACCCTGTCGGCAAACATATAATCTGCTTTGGCATAACCAAGAACACCACCTGCTGATGGTCCTCCGGTACCTTTTGCATTACCGAAAGAGTCTGCAGATGGGGCAGTAAGAACAGCTATATCTATCTTCACCTCACCATCCTGAATAGCCTGAACCCTGCCTCCATGTGAGCGCAATACAGCCATGCCTTTCATTCCTCCACCGGAAACAAAACGCCCGAGAGGTCCGTTCATACTCCCCTCAATACGATTAACAGTGCCATCTTCAAGATACTTTATTACAGGATCATTACATGGGAATGAGGCTGAAGGTAACCACACCAGATCCTTTACTCCCATCTCATGAGCTATATCAAATACCTGATTATTGATCAGGTCTCCATCACGCATATGGTGATGTGTTGAAATAGTCATCCCGTCTCTCAGACCACATCTCTCCAGTGCCTCACGCAATGAACCTATTACCTTGTTATTGTCATCAGGATAATCAATGCATGTAGGTATAGGAGGCCCATACTTACTTCCCTCAGGCCGGTGTTTGCCTACTCCTTTAAAAGGTACTGCACTATTTCCGTTGATCTCAGCCGGCACTTCTCTGCCTGCCGCATTGGTGACCATTTTCATATTACTCTCTTTTACTTTTCTGATATTGTTTCTTCATCCCAGTTTGAGGGTATCAATCCCAGCAGCAGCGAAAGATTGATTGTCTTTTCAGCCCTGGCAACAACTGGTGGGTCTATCATTTTTGACCCAAGAGATACTACTCCCAGACCTTTTGCTGTAGCATCACGAAAAGCCAACACTATCTTTCTGGCTTTCTCTATCTCTTCTTCAGCAGGTGCGAAGCCCTGCCTGATGACAGGTACCTGACGAGGATGAATACACCCCATACCTTCAAACCCCATGGCTTTCGAAGAGAGCACATTTGCCAACAGACCATCCATATCTCCAACATCTGAGAAAACCGAGTCTATGGGTTGGATACCTGCAGCCTTGGATGCCACTACAATGCGGTTACGAGCATAATGTGATTCCGCTCCCTCTTTTGTCCTCTGCACTCCCAGGTCTGCAGTATAGTCTTCAAGACCTATAGCCATAGCTACAACATTCTCCGATGCTGTGGCTATGTCAAATGCATTCTCCACTCCCAAAGCACTCTCAATTATTGGCATCAGAAATACCGGTTCTTTCAGTCCATACCTGTCCCTGATCATCTCTATCCTTGCATCAACAGCCTTTAAAGACATGGCTGTCTCACATTTTGGAATAAGGACAAGATGAACATTATGGGGAATCAGATAATCAAGATCTTCCATTCCCCTCTCTCCCTGATTTATGCGAACCATCCTTTCAGCTCCATAAAAGTCAACACTCCTGAGAGCATTTCTTACAAGAATGCGAGCATCATCTTTTTTTGCCAGTGCAACAGAATCTTCAAGGTCAAGTATTATCCCGTCAGGATTATGCAAACCGGCATTTATGAACATACCCGGACTATTTCCGGGGAGATAAAGCCGCGAAAAGCGAAACCGCTGTGCTGACGAACTATAAGCATTCTCCGGTAGCATATCAGGCAAAAACTCCCTCCGGGTGCCTGTTAACTGTCTTACCGCAGCCTCCATACGAGCCGATATAACAAATGGTAATGCCCCGCTGTCTTCTATCACCAACCGCGCATTCCTGATCTCATAAAAATCAAGAACTGACCTGCATTGGCTCTCAATGGCTTTACCATACATGCTCTTTACTTTCGAGTTAACCTCTACAGATACACCACCTGAATCAGTAATCTCGAGTTTAACCTCAATGTCTGATCTGACCTTTGGTCCAGAATTGCCGGTTATTGCAACACCCTGTGTCATTGTGTTTTGTTTTAAGTCTCAGTTTTCTATTCTTTCAATAAAGTATTACCCGGTAGTGCCTTGTCTCATTCGGGTCGATGTCTTAAAGAAATAATTTTTTTTCCTCCGGAATCATTATATATGTCATAAAGTTAAACATTAATGACAACCTGAAATATGGAAATTATTTTTGTTCTTATGGCATGATTTTAGATAGGTCAAAATATGGTATAAAATATTATCCCACAACGTCATTGGACAGACGCATGATTGATTTAGTATTTAGGTTAAAAAAAAGACCGCTGAAAACAGCGGTCTTTTTTTTTATGTTTTACAGTTTATCCAAGGAAACCAAGTAATATACCGGCAGCAATCGCTGATCCAATGACACCAGATACATTTGGAGTCATAGCGTGCATCAGCAGATGGTTTGTCGGATCTGCTTTCAGACCCTCTACCTCTGAAACACGTGCGCTATCAGGAACAGCAGATACACCTGCATTACCTATCAGAGGATTAATCTTATCTCCTTCCGAGAGGAACAGATTCATGAATTTAGCAAAGAGAACGCCACATGCTGTTGCAATAATGAATGAAAGTGCTCCAAGTCCGAAGATCATTATAGACTCTTTTGTAAGGAATACATCAGCCTGTGTCGAAGCCCCAACAGTTAATCCAATAAGAATTGTTACGATATCAATAATGCTTGTGCGAGCTGTTTCAGCAAGGCGCTTTGTCACACCCGATTCTTTGAGAATGTTTCCGAAGAAAAGCATCCCTAACAGTGGCAGAGCACTAGGAGCAATAAAGAGGGTAAGAATGAGACCGACGATAGGGAAGACTATCTTTTCTGTCTTTGTCACTGCTCTTGGTGGCTTCATCCTGATCAAACGCTCCTTTTTATTCGTAAGAAGCCTCATTACCGGTGGTTGTATCACAGGTACCAGAGCCATGTATGAATATGCAGCGATGGCTATAGGCCCAATAAGATTCTTTACAGTAGTGCCATCAGACAATAGATTTACTCCATTGGCCAGACGTGATGAGATAAAGATAGCTGTCGGTCCATCAGCACCTCCGATAATACCAATAGCACCTGCCTCTGGAGGAGCGAAACCCAGAAACAGCGCCCCTATGAATGTTGCAAATATCCCTACCTGGGCAGCAGCTCCAAGAAGCATCAAACGTGGATTGGAAATAAGTGAGGAGAAATCAGTCATTGCACCAATGCCAAGGAAGATAAGAGGGGGATATATACCTTTCAGAACTCCGAAATAGAGGTAGTTTAATACGCTGCCGGTCTGATATATTCCGATCTGCAGATTTACACCCCCATCCTGAAAGAAGGGGATGTTACCTATAAGTATACCTGTCCCTATAGGTACAAGCAGTAAAGGTTCATATTCATACTTTATAGCAAGGAAGATGAAAAACAGGCCAATAAACATCATTATAATATTGCCTGTTTTAGCATTCCTGAATCCGGTGAATGCCCAGAATTGTTTTAACCCTGATGCAAAACCTTCTGTCTCCTGATCTCCCGGTTGGTATTGTGCCTGATCAACAACAGTTTCAATACCTGCTTCCCGTAGTGCTTTTTCTCTTTCCTTTTCAGGTTTAACAAATGCTGTCCATGCCAGTGACAGGATCACTAACAGCCCCAGCATTACCCATGGTCTCCTGTTCTTCATTCTTAATTCATTTCAATTAACACTTCATCCTGAAGAACAGATTGTTGCGGGGTTATCTTTACAGCAGCTATAACACCGTCGCGCTCTGCCTTAATGGCATTCTCCATCTTCATTGTCTCAAGAGTGCATACCACCTGATCTGCTTTTATCGCATCACCTGGCTTTACAAGAACCTGAATGATAACTCCCGGCAGGGGAGCCTTGATCTGAGAAAGGGGGCCACTGCCTTTAGGTGTGGCAGCAACTGTGACAGGCGATGAGCTCTGCGGAGCATTTACAGGAGGCCTCACTACCCTGGCTTTGGGTTTCTCAACCGCATCCCGGTGTATCTCTACACTAAAAGGTGCACCATTAACCTCAATCTTTGCCATGTTACCATCAATATCAAGAATCTCAACTTCATACAGATTCCCGTTTATGGTGAATTTATAGTTCTTCATATCTTTTTAAATTATCTGCGATTTTGCATATTATAAAGCTTGGAGCTCCAGGGTGAATATGTCTTTGAAACACGTTTTATGGTTATTACCCCACTCTCTTCATCATGCAGTTCATTCTGATACATAAAAAGAGCCATTGCTATTGCGGCATTAACTTCACCTGAAAGAGATGTCTGTGAAGTCTCAACCTCCACCGGATCAAGCCCTTTCTTACGTGCCTGATGTCGCAACCTGAAATTCAGAATGAAGGTTAAACCATATCTGAAGAACAGATAGATAACCAGCAGGGAAAGAAAAACAATGCTTATACCTACCAGCACCACTATTCCGGCAAAGGAGTCAACAGCATCGGGGTTTATTGCTCCCATTGTGAATAATCTCATTAACATCATATCACAGAGGTATATTTGAGTGTTTCTTTAATGGCCCCGGATCTTTCTTGGTTGCAAGTGACCGGAGTGCTCTTATAATCCTGAACCTGGTATTACGAGGTTCAATAACATCATCAAGGTAACCGTAACGGGCTGCCTCATAAGGATTGGCAAATTTTGTGCGATACTCCTCTTCCTTTTTGGAGACATACTCTTTTCTTGCTTTGGGATCTTCAATCTCACTTATGTTCTTGCCCTCCAGCACCTCAATGGCACCCTGCGGACCCATTACAGCTATCTCAGCTGTTGGCCATGCATAGTTGATATCACCTCTGAGCTGTTTTGAAGACATAACACAGTGTGCCCCTCCATATGACTTTCTGAGCGTTACCGTTACCTTTGGGACGGTTGCTTCACCGTAAGCAAACATGAGCTTTGCTCCATGGATGATTATACCTCCATATTCCTGTGTTGAACCTGGAAGAAACCCGGGGACATCAACAAGAGTGACCAATGGAATATTAAAAGCATCGCAGAACCGGATAAAGCGTGCAGCCTTCCTGGAAGCCTCAATATCAAGAACACCTGCCAGAAAGTTAGGCTGATTTGCAATAATACCTGTTGGCATTCCGTCAAACTTCGCAAATCCGACTACAATATTCTTCGCGTAGGAGGCATGTACTTCAAGAAACTCTCCGTAATCAACCACTCTACAAATGACCTCCTTCATATCATACGGCTGATTGGCGCTGTCAGGGACCAGCTCATTCAACTCATCATCCACTCTGTCAATAGGATCATCACACTCTGTCTGTGGTGGCTCCTCAAGATTGTTCTGAGGCATGTAACTTAACAGCTTCCTGATTAATATAAGGCCGTCTTCTTCATCCTCAACAGTAAAATGAGCCACACCTGACCTTGATGAATGTACCACTGCCCCACCCAGATCATCAATAGAGATATCCTCACCGGTAACTGCCTTCGCAACCTTTGGGCCGGTTACAAACATATAACTGCTCTTCTTGCTCATTATGATAAAGTCAGTTAGAGCGGGAGAATATACTGCTCCTCCGGCACAAGGGCCAAAAATGGCCGATATCTGAGGTATTAATCCGGAAGCCAGTATATTCCTCTCAAAAATCTCAGCATAACCGGCTAGACTCCTTACTCCTTCCTGTATCCTGGCGCCTCCTGAATCATTTATACCTATCACCGGCGCCCCAACTTTCATTGCTTTGTCCATTATCTTACATATCTTCTGGGCAAAGGTCTCAGATAAAGAACCACCGAAGACAGTAAAATCCTGGGCAAAGACAAATACAATGCGACCATCAATAGTCCCATGACCTGTTATTACGCCATCGGAAAGAAATTTCTTGTCTGCCAATCCAAAATCCTCTGTCCGGTGCGTTACAAACATATCATACTCCTCAAAACTCCCTTCATCAAGGAGTAGCGTTATACGCTCTCTGGCGGTAAGCTTGCCCTTCGAATGCTGGTCATCAATCCGTTTCTCACCTCCACCTTTTCGGGCTTTTTCCCTGAAATCAAGGAGCTGCTTTATTCTTTCCTGACTATTCATTGAATTACTCTTTATTTTTTGTTTTTGTCTTCACAAAGCTCTGTTAAAACACCAAAAGTTGATTTGGGATGCAGAAAGGCAATTGATAACCCCTCGGCTCCCTTGCGGGGACTTTGATCTATAAGCTTTACCCCAGCCAATGATAGCTCCGATAAACTCTCTTCAATATTCCCGACAGCAAAGGCAAGATGATGTATCCCTTCTCCCCGCTTCTCAATAAACTTACTTATTGTCCCTTCCGGATCAGTCGACTCCAGTAACTCAATCTTCGTCTGCCCTACCATAAAAAATGCAGTCCTCACCTTCTGATCAGCAACCTCCTCAATGCTGTAGCACTTCAGACCCAATACCATTTCATAATACGGAATAGCTTCCTCAAGTGAGCTTACTGCAATCCCAATATGCTCAATATGTGTTGGTTTCATGTTTTTATGAAATTTTAATGACTATTAAAACAACCACCACAAAATTAGGTTATTACAATGATCATTAAAAGACAAAAATCATGTTTTAAAAGATAAAATAATGAACCAGAATGTTGTATAACAGATTAATACAAGGGAAAAAGTTGCACAAAACGACAGCTAGAATGCAGAAAACAGAGAAAATGAAAAAGTCGTTTCAGAACCAGAGAGAGATATATAGTTCGAATATCCATTTCCTTTTTCAAAGCGTAACTCAATACCGCCATTTTTGAAAAGCAAGCCGGCACCGGCAACAAAACCCTGCTGCCCTTTTTTCATCTCCTCAAGAGCTGGATTTATGTCTCCTGTTTTTAAATTTATTATTGAATCAAACTCTTTAATATTATATGTAAAAAAGGCGCCCATACTGACAAAAGGTACCAGGTCGCCTTTCAATAGCCGGTATCGTATCATTGGAGTTAACCTGGCGCTGAGAATCTCAATCTCTGAGTAATAAGGCACAGAGCCAATAACCGTTGTGCCACTCCCCTTAGTCATGAAGTAATTCATGGAGAGTAATGTATAGAGAGAAAAGCGGTGGTTATACTTTGGAAAAATGACTTCACCATAGCTGCCTATATTATATGACAATGCGTTGTCAAAATCTATTGCAGAGACAGGGTGCCCGCTTTCGTCTCCCTCAAAACTCAGCTTCGTAGCACCGGCACCGGCAAAAATACCAAAACTGTACACCATCTTACTGCTACTCTTCAACAGTATCCCTGTTGAGTCACTGAATGAGCTATTATATTCCAGCACAATATTTTCCAATGCCTTCTGAGTATACTTCAGCTTTCCTATCGACTCAGACATATCAGGCCTGTCAGACATAATCTTCAACAACTGAGTTTTATAGAATTCAATCTCATAAACAGTAATAAATCTGTTGGTCTGCCAGTTGTATACCTGAAGCTGATCAGTAAAATCGTTGGTATAAAACACCCTGTTCAGCTCCTGGCAGGACTCCATGCCATCACTGATATAAAAATGTTGTTTGAAGTCTGTGTCTGTGTATGTAAGAAGGTTTTTCCTGCCAATAACCAAAGCCTTAAGAAATACATCCACCTCCACATTAACTGGCTCCAGAGTCATGATTGTATCTCCGGACTCAACCCGCACTGGTCCGTCAGGTGTAATACGCTGTACAGAAATATTGTTAGACTCATTAAACGCCCTTTCCATCATCCCTATCTCAGCTATCTGCTTTTTAAGAAGTTCGCTTACACTCCTGGGTGAAGTGTCTGACATGACAATGGCGGAGATATAATAATCACCTCCTGTCTTAAATCCCTTAATAGTAAGAGGGGTAAATGTGAGAATGGCTGATGTGTCGTTTTCCCTGAAGTGTATAGTATATGGTCTCTTATTAAGGCCTCCAGTATCTATAAAGCCCTTCTTTTCACTGTTGTCTGACGCAATTATTGTTCCCGGCTGATAATAGGACTGTGAAAGAAGTCTATTACTATTCAATACTATGAAAATGAAGATCAGCGAAACTAAAAATCGCACTCTCATACCGGCAGGTCTTTTTTAAGGAAATACACTATTGTCTGAGCAAATGTACTGAAAATCAGAAAAAGTAGGTAACTGCAAAAACGAAGTTTTTTGTTGAACTATCAGTTGAATAAGATTTTAGGATACCATTCCCCTTTTCAAACTTTCCTTCAAGATTTAATTTATTTATCTGACATCCTACAGCAACAAAAAAGCCATGCTCCTGCTTTTTAGAATTCTCAGGTTCAATTGCGTCTCTTGTTGTAGTGACATCAAAATATGATTCTGACAGCGAGTTATTATTCAGAAGGATAAAGGAGTAAAAAAGCCCGCCTTTAATGAATGGAGTGGTACCGCCATCAAGAAGTCTTGCCTTCAGGTATGGTTCAAATTTTACGGACAACATTTCAAAATCAGCCTCATATGAATAATATGGTTTAGAGCCGCTTCCATTTGTTTCAGAGTAAAACATGGTAGCCTCTGTTCCTAAAGAAAATCTCCTTTCAAGAGTCGGGAAGACCAGTTCTGCAGCTCCTCCAAAGGAATAGACTGGCTTATAGTCAAAATCAATATACTTCAGTGGATCGCCAAGGCTGATGAATTCAATATTGCCAACTCCCACCCCGGCAGACAATCCAAAGTTAAATTTGTTCTTTTCTCTTTGTATGGTTAGACGTTCTGCTCCTTCGCCAGTGCTCTTGTTGTATTCAAAAACAATATCTTCAAGCGATCGCTGATCAAATTCCGATTTCATAACTTTATGGCACAGAGACTTATTTTCAGACATGTAATTAATAAGTTGAGGTTTAAAAAACTCTATCTCGTAAACCACACCGTATACTTTATAATTCCAGAGAGTCTGGCTCTTTGATTGTACTGACTCAGCAAAAAACATTCTGTTAAGTTCTTCGTACTGCCCTGGCATAGAGCTTACATAAAAGTGTTCCTTGAATACTTCATCTCTGAAATAATAAAGATTAAGGCTTCCGGTAACCAGTCTTTTAAGGAATGCGTATAACTCTTTATTAACCGGAACTATGGTATATACTGAATCACCTTCCGTAAACCTTACAACACCCTTTGGCACCAGCTTCTCCTTTGCTATTCTGTTTGCCTCATAATATGCTTTCTGAAAACGTCCATCCGGTCCATATTTATAGTTCAGCAGTTCCTCCATGCTTGACGGGGAGGTATCCATTTTTATATAGGCTGAAACATATTGGTCGCTTCCGACTTTAAACCCCTTTATCTCTGTTGGAGCAAAGGTTACCGGTTCAGCTTCATCTGAAGCTTTAAATACTATTGAATAAGGTTCCCTTTTCAACCCTCTTATATCAATCTCTCCCTCCAGTTCCTTATTATCATTAGTATAGATTGTACCTGGCTGAAACCATAACTGTCCGGCAACTTGTAGCCCGGGAGACAGCAGCATCAGGACAATAACAAGACAGTAGCAATTTGATCTCATATATTTATTCAGAATGGGAAATCATCGTTTCCTGTCTCCAGCTTTTTCACTTCTGGTTTCAGAGCTGCCTCATGAATAGAATTTCCGTCAACAAAAATAGCCTTAAAAGGTGAGGCAGGGCAAGCATATTCACAGGCACCACAACCGATACAAATGGTATCATTAACCTCCGGAATAGTAAGAAAGTCATCAAAAGGTATCATATGAACTGCTTTCGTCGGGCAATGTTCAGAACAGGCTCCACAAGCAGTGTGTTCTGTAAAGACATAACAGTTTTCCCTGATGAAAACAGCTTTTCCTATCTGTGTCTGCTTCTTGGCTTCAAGCATAAGTGGCATAATGGCACCTGTAGGACATATCTCGCTGCATTTTGTGCATTCATAGTTGCAGAAACCTGTTTTGAAATCCATACGTGGTTGCATCATCCCTGTAATTCCGTACTCAGTTATAGATGGTTGAAGAACCTTTGTAGGGCATATTGTGATACAGAGTGAACAGGCAGTACAACGTGATGTAAAATTCTCAATGCCAACAGATCCCGGTGGGGTAACAGGATAAAGTCTGTCTTCCTTTACAGTAGATGCTCTTGCACTCCTTACAACCTGATCCTGTCCTCGCAATAATGAAGGCAATCCTGCCATCAAAACGGCCGCTCCTGCAACAAACTGGCGTCGCGAGCTATCAGTTTTTACCTCTTCTTTCACTTTTGCGGTTCTCAGATTAAAGAACGGAGCATATTTCAAGCCTCCCTCACTACAGGAATCCAGACAGTTGAAACAGTTTACACAACGACTTGTATCAATGTGTTTGTTAAGAAAGTCAATACATGATGATTTGCATGAGACAGCACACCGGCCGCATCTGGTACAAGAGCCCTTCTCATCAAATTTCATTCTGAGAAATGATATCTTACTTAAAAGCCCGAGAAAAGTACCTACCGGACATATTGAATTGCAATAAAGCCTTCCGTAGCGAAATGAAAGAACTCCTACCAGAAGAAGGAATACAACAGGTACTGTGTATACTGCCAGTTCATAGAATTTGACATCAACTTTATAAACAGCATATATATCAAAGTTACTCAATATGTTAGCTATAAGATTATTCAGGAATAATGCAACAGGTTTAATAAAGAATGTCATAAACCTGCCAAAGGTGCTATATGGGTCAAGTATAGAAAGTACATAGGTTCCTCCCATGAGCATTATCCCAACAGTAAGCGCCAGAATAAAATAGCGTGTAATTGTATAAGGCTTTTTATAACCATATTTTCTGTATCTGCGTTTAAACCAACCGCCAACCCTGCTGATGACATCCTGCAATGATCCCAGAGGGCATAGAAAAGAACAGTATGTCCTGCCGGTAAGAATGGTAATAATAATTATCACCAGAAAGCCGGTTGCAGTAGCTACTCCTGCTATGGTATACTTAAGGAAAGAGGGTATAAACTGAATATATAAAAGCCATCTATGCAGTTTTGCCGGGAATACATCCCTGAAATCTACAAACATAAAGACAAAAGCAACAAGCAGGATACTTGAAAAAATAATACGGATATGTTTTAATGCAGAGGATCTCACTTTTTGCTTTTTTAAATCTTAATTCTGTGAATATTCATTTTCTCAAGATCCATTTTACCTAAGCCCATCCCTGCTGCAATTGGAATATATTTCACATTTTTAGGTTCAAGACTCAGCATTTTTGCACCAGCAGCATCTACTGCCACCCAGTCTGTTGAGAGGAGCTGCGATTGCATATTCTGTACATCCTCAACAGAGACACCTCTCGGGCCATTTCTAAGCATGACATTATAGGCATCCAGAACATTCAATACAGGTTTCTTTGGATAGAGAGCATAATCAGCAATACACTGATTAAGATCGTTTTTGTGCCAGAATCCCCTATCCCAGACAACCCCCATCATGTTTTTAAGAGCTCCGGTCATAATAGCTCCGCCATGAACCTTCAGAACAGGCACATTGATAAAAACATCACAATCAAGGATAGCCTCATGTACTTTGGCTGATGTCAGTCTCTTCCCGTTAGGTATTGTAACAGGTTTATAATATGATTCTGAATCTGCCGGCACAATCTTACCACCAGCATCTTTTACTGCCTGCTCTATTCCTGAGTTTTTATAACATTTAATCCAGTTGTCACAGGTATGGTCAAAGACCAATACTTCACCTGCACCGGCTTTAAAACAATGTTCCACAATTCTTTTAACCAGTTCAGGATTTGTGTTTGCCGCCCGATCCGGAACTACATCCCATCCAATGTTCGGCTTTACAACCACACGTTGTCCCTTGCTGACAAATTTCCCCATTCCTCCCATTGCCTGTATACCTATATCAAACATGGAGGCAGGATCTGGTCCCTTAACTGCTACAATATCATAATCTGATGCCATCTTTGGAGCCTCTGCTCCAAAAACCTTACCATAGCTACCAATACTAGCTGCAGCAGCCGCTGCAATGCCTGCACCCATTGAGCTCTTTAGAAAATTTCTTCGCTTCATTTTTTTATGATTTTTTCAGAGACATAAAAAACTACCACATCTAATGCATATAAGGTAATCCACCTGCATTTACACAAGATAGCGGTAGGTCATTGAGCATTTTTTAGTTTTTTATCCTTTTTGGGAAGGTGCAAAATACACATTTTTTTTTACATTTATCACGCCTGTATGCTTATATTAGCAGCCACAAGAAACATGCCGCACTCTATAAAAATTTATTTTTAAGGTTATGAAGATACTCATGTATGATTGCTTTTCAGGGATAAGTGGCGATATGAATCTGGGGGCACTGCTGGATCTGGGTGTATCTGCAGACACCTTGTTATCAGGCCTCAGATCTCTCAACATTAATGGCTGGGATTTAAAAATTGAAAAAACTCTTTCTCACGGGATTACAGGAACAAAAGTAACAGTACAGATTGATGATCATCACCATGATCATCACCATCACGATCATGATCATGATCACCATCATGATGATCATATTGACCCCCTGACAGAACACGATCACAATAATGAATGCCATTCAAACCACATTCACAGGAATCTGAATGATATAAGGTTAATAATTAATGACAGTAGCCTGAATGATAAGGTTAAATCCTCTGCCTTAAGAATTTTCACCAGGGTTGCTGAGGCTGAAGCTGAGGTTCATAACAGATCTGTAGAAGAGGTTCATTTTCATGAGGTAGGGGCAGTAGACTCCATTATTGATATTGTTGGAGCTGCGATATGCCTTGACGCTCTGGGAATTGAAAAGATATTTGTCTCCGATGTTGAGGTAGGCAGCGGCAAAGTGAGATGCCAGCATGGTATTTTACCGGTACCTGCTCCGGCAACAGTTAAACTACTTAAGGGATTCAATATTCATCATGGGGGTGTTGACTTTGAAGCCACCACCCCGACAGGGGCTGCGATACTGGCTGCATTTGCTGAAGCGGCTCCCCAGGGGTTAAGATATAAGGTACTCTCTTCCGGTTATGGTATAGGGCAAAAAGAGAATCCACATTTACCTAATATGTTAAGGGCATATCTGGGTGAAATTGAAGAGGGAAAAATAAAATCAACAAATTCATTAATGGTAGAATGCAATGTTGATGATATGAACCCTGAATTGTCTGATTATATCTCCCGAAGGCTTTTTGACATAGGGGTACAGGATGTGCTGTTTATCCCGGTGATGATGAAAAAAACCAGACCTGCTTTTATTATCAGTATAATATGTGAGGAAGAGCATCTGACAGGAGTAAGGGAGATATTGTTTACCGAATCAACTACCCTCGGAATAAGAGTAATACCCTTTCGTAAGGAGATACTTGAAAGAGAGATAATTGAGGTTGAGACCCGCTTTGGCAGAGTAATGGTTAAAAGGTCTTTTTTTAACGGCAAACTGGTAACATTGAAGCCAGAGGCAGACCAATGCTCTGCAATAGCTGCTGCCAATGACATACCAATGAAAGAGGTTATCCGCGAAGTTACTGAAAAGGCTTATACAGTTTAGATAATGGAGAGTGAAGAGAAGCTTGTTAAGCTTGAGAACTATCTGAAGAGAAGGGGAGCGTCAGTAATAGCATGTTCAGGAGGAACGGACAGTATGTTTCTCCTGCATTATGCCTCAGGCATAAAGGGGATTAAAATAATAGCGGTCACCATCTCTACCCCTTATATGTTTGAGGAAGAGACGGCTCGTGTAAGTGAGTATTGTAACATCAGGGGGATAGACCATATTGTGATCAGAATGGATATTCCATCCGAGATAAGAAATAACCCCGTTAACAGATGTTATCTGTGTAAGAAAAAGGTATTCTCCCATATTGCTGAAGTAGCTTCGGAGAATGGCTTTGATAACATCTATGATGGCACAAATGCAGATGACATTAATGACTACCGTCCCGGATTAAAAGCATTACAGGAAGCTGGCATCTTAAGCCCGCTAATGGAAGCTGGTCTGACAAAGGATGAGATCAGGGAATTTTCAAAAAGAGAAGGTTTGATTACATGGGACAAACCTGCAAACACCTGTCTCCTTACCCGTTTTCCACATGATATAACAATTGATGAGAGGGAGCTTCGGAAGACAGAAGAAGCTGAAGTGTTCCTCTCAGATCTTGGCCTTAGCGGATCACGTGTAAGGGTCCACGATGATTTGGTCAGGATTGAACTACGCAAGGAAAATATTAATGCAGCATTGGTGAAAAAGACCAGGGAAAATATTACTGCAAAGATGAAGGAATTGGGATATAAATATATAACTCTCGATCTTGAGGGATATGTCTCAGGGCGAATGAATAAAAAAAGCTAATAAGATGAATGCTGAAGGGCTCAGGAAGCTTCTTAATGATATCAAAGATGGCAAAAAGGGAGTAGACGAGGCAATGGAAACGTTACGTGATTTTCCTTATACTGACCTTGGATTTGCACGCATAGACACACATCGCGAATTCAGAACCGGTTATCCGGAGATAGTGTATTGTGCAGGGAAAACAATGGAGCAGGTAAGAACCATCTTTGAGGTAATGAGCAGAAGTGAGAATAACATAATTGGTACCCGTGCTGACAGGCCAACAGCAGAGTATGTGATGCAAAACCTGCCGGAAGTAGTATATTATGAACAGGCTCGTATACTGAGCCTCAGCCGGAAAGTATTGGTCATATCTCCTGAAAGCATTGCAGTGATAACAGCCGGCACATCTGATATCCCGGTAGCTGAAGAGGCAGCTGTTACAGCAGAACTACTTGGAAACAATGTATTACGCATCTATGATGCAGGTGTTGCTGGCATTCACAGACTTGTTGACAAGCTGCCTGAGATAAAAAAATGTCGTGTAGCAATTGTCATTGCAGGAATGGAAGGTGCTCTGGCCAGTGTTATAGGAGGGTTAGTGAACATGCCTGTTATTGCAGTACCTACAAGTGTTGGCTACGGAGCCTCTTTCGAAGGGCTCTCTGCCTTGCTCTCAATGCTGACAAGCTGTGCTGCAGGTATTATGGTTGTAAATATTGACAATGGTTTTGGAGCCGGCTTTTCCGCCAGCAGGATAAATAAACTTTAGATTATGAGGCAGTTACTGCTCTCAACAGCATATTTCGCACCTCCGGTATACTTCAGCCTTCTGGCAGCTTACAACATTGCATTGATTGAGAAATGGGAGAACTATCTGAAACAGACATACAGAAACCGATGTGTAATTCTGGGTGCCAACGGACCTTTAACACTGTCAATACCTGTTCTCAGAGGCAGCTTCCATAAAACACCACTGCGTGAGATTGAGATAGACATCAGCCGTGACTGGAGAAAACAGCATGTCAGAAGTATAACCTCTGCCTATGCCATGGCCCCCTACTTTGAATATTATATTGATGATATTATAGCCGCAATAAACTACGACTGTACCCTACTGCTTGATTTTAACCTGAATGTTACTGAAACAATAAAGGATTGTATCGGGATAAAAACAGAGTGTAACCTGACTGACAGTTTCTCAAAAGAAACAGATATGTCTGACGACTTCAGATATAGCATCACCCCAAAAAAAAAGACAACTGTCAAAGGTTATAAAGAGAAAGAATACACACAGGTTTTCTCTGACAGATTTGGTTTTACTCCGGGCTTGAGTATCCTTGATATACTTTTTAATAACGGACCAGGGACCCTTGCAATATTACATGAGTCCCTGGTTTGAAGTCGGAAATATAATTTACTTTAAAACTTGAATCCAAGAGTTGCCATAAAGGTGTTCCTATGTGTTTCGAATCCCACAGGATCAAGATAATCATCAGGATACATCATATACTGTTCAGATGACTTGAGGCCTGAGTAGGCAAAGTCAAGATAGAAGCCTTTCTGTCTGTATCCCAAACCGCATGAATAGCCCTGGGATGTTCTGTCTTCATTAAGTGTTCCCTCTTTAAAGGCTGATCCTAAATATCTGTAGCCACCCCTAAGATACAATGCTCCCAGACGGTATTCAGCTCCCAGACGAATATTGCCGGTGCTTCTGAGCTCAGTTTTTATGTCATTGTTTTCGGGGTCAAAGCTCCATCCATCAGATCCCTGACTTAACTCAGCATTTGAATAATCAACAAATTCATAGTCTGCACTTACTATTGCAGATGACCCAAGTTGAATTGCAATACCTGCGTTGATTCTTGCGGGCGTTTTAAGCTTATAGCTGTACCGGCTGGGATCTTTACTAATTGAGTATGTCTTATTGTCACCTATATCTCCATCGAAAACCGAAGTAAGATTCGAATAGTAACGTTCATCAATATTATATACAGTTGGTGAATGGAATGAGAGGCCAAGTTTGATTGATTCAACAGGTCTTAATATAGCACCTATCTTAAAATTGACTCCATCGCCGTTTGCTTCAAAATGGTCAGTATAAGTAAAATTGACAAAATCAAAAATAAGCCCTGAATTATCACTCTCTGTGTGTTGATAGTGACCTGTGTATTTTATAGAGGTCACGCCCAGGGAGGCACCAAGATATAGTTTATCACCAATATTTGCTCCAAATGCAATAGTATGTTCACCGCTACTTCCGCTGTTATCTATAATTCTTGTGGTCTGCTGACCATAAGTATAAGAAGCATCTCCATACTGGGAGAAAACCGATGCATATCTGTCATAATAACCTGATAGTGTATCTATAAGCCATGTCTCATAAGCCATATAACCACCTGCGGTATTGTCAGACAGGTCGCCTGTATAAGAGCCATCAGCCTGTGCTGCCCAATAGTCAGCCATTGAACTGGCGGTACTTATGCCATTGATAGTGGCTCTCATATTAAAGTCATTATTCTTGTTGTAGGAGTAGGAAACGGTAATGCCACGCAGACCAGAGCCTGAACCCAGCCTAAGTGAGGATACAAATCCTATCTGAGCAAGCGACATGCGTGAGACAAAGTCATCTGTTGTGGCTGTAAATGAAGTAGTGGCATTGTTATAAGAGAGTTGAGGAGTAAAGGCAAACTCAAAGTTTCTTATCAATGCTGAGGAGGCCGGATTAAGAGCAACAGCAGAGAGATCTCCACCGAGAGCAGTGAAAGCTCCCCCCATTGCAGCAAACCGTGCTGTCCCCTGGTAATTTAATTGTGAGTATCTGAGGGCATCATCTAAATTCTGACCCGTAACCATCTGTGAAATGGCAATTATTGTTGATATAAGCAGAATTTTTCTTTTCATAGTTTTACGCTTTTAGATACAGATATAGCTTCTGACTAGCAATAGAATGTACGTTAAGACAAATCAAAAAGAGGTTTCCTAGTGTCTTCTGCTGCTTCCTGATGAACTGCTTCCTGACGAGCTGCTTCCTGACGAGCTGCTCCTGCTGCTCCCTGATGAAGAAGAGCCTGAGGAGTATGAAGAACCCGAGGAGGAACCTGAATACGAAGATCTGGAAGAAGAACCCGAAGAGGAACCTGAATACGAAGATCTGGAAGAAGAACCTGATGAGTATGAAGAGCTACGGCTACTGGTTCCGGAGGAAGAAGATGAGGAACCTGATGGCCTGCCTGAGTAGGAAGAACTGCTTCTGCTTGGTGCAGAGTATTGTACAGAACTTCTGGTTGAAGAAGAGGAGGCTCTTGATCCGGAGGTAGAAGATCCGGAAGAGCTACCTGATCCTGCCCTTGTTGTTGCAGTGCTACCTGAAGAGTAGCTTCGGCTATTATTATATGATGGCCGTGAGCTTACCTGCGGGTTGGTATAACTTGGTTTGTATGATCTGTTTGCATTCTGATATGAAGCTCTGGTTGAAGTCTGAGTCTGAGTCTGTGTAGCGGTATTAGTACCTGCGCTTCTTCTGCTTTCCTGCAGTGATGAGGCTGTAGTTGCAGATTTATTAATGGTTGTCCCTGATGATGTGACACTTCTGCGGGTGACACTTACTGATGACGGGTTCGAATAAGAGGAACTTCTTGTTGTTGTTCCAGGAACCTGTGAATAACCAGCTCTTAGCCCTGTATTACCACCATAAGAACTGCTCGAGAGTGAGCTGTATCCACCGCGTCTTGAACCATATGAGGTATAGTCACCTAACCATCCACCATGGTTATAGTAATAGGGATAATAATCATAATATCCGCCCCAGTATCCACCGTAACAGATTGAAGGATACCAATATGAATGATACCAGTAGGGTGAATAATACCATGAGGAATAATACCATGTAGAATAAAATCCATAGTCATATGGATAATAACCATAATAGAACGGATCTCTCCAGTATGGATAGAAATAAGAGTTGCTGAAAAGAATCAGCCTTTCTCCCGGTGTAACAATGATATAATCATTATCATTATCTCCAACAGCTACATACTCGTTATCGTAATCATAATAAAGAGTATCTTCAATATAATCATCAGCAACAAGAGTATCACCACTCATCAGAATATTTTTGTCACTTGCCACTTGAATATCCTGTTTCTGGGCAACCTGCTGACTAACTGCGTTCTTATTTGCTTTTGATGGCCTGTAATAAAGGTCATCATAGTCTGAGGCCATAAACATCTGTGTTGAACATGATGCTGTGATCAGTAAAACTGCCGGCCATATGTAATTGATGTTTTTCATCTTTACCTCCTGTTTTCATATTTGAATAGAACAAATACCGTACCAAATAAAGTTAAAATCAGCTCTTATAATTCCGTTATATCTCTCCATCTGAATATTATAGTTTCTTTTCCTGGATTCTGGCAGTAGAGATTTAGTTTCTTCATAACAATATTTACTATTAGTTAACAGACCTTGCTCAAGATATGAAGAAGATTTGAGTGCCATCAAAGTAAAAATAAAATGAAAAGAATTTATAGATACAGGCACAATTTTTTCTTTCATGCGAGGTCATCAGTTTCTTAGTCTACAACTTTTACCTATTTTTGCCAACTCAAAGAATGCTATTTAACAAATATTCAAATACTATACCAGACAAATGGCAAAATTTCTTACAAACAGGGAGGAAAATTACTCTCAATGGTACAATGACCTTGTAATAAAAGCTGATTTAGCAGAGAATTCTGCTGTACGTGGATGCATGGTTATAAAACCATACGGCTATGCCATATGGGAAAGGATTCAGGCTGAGCTGGATAAAAAGTTCAAAGCCACAGGTCATGTCAATGCTTATTTTCCGCTTTTCATCCCGAAATCATTTTTCAGCAGGGAAGCCTCACATGTAGAAGGATTTGCCAAGGAGTGTGCTGTAGTCACACATTACAGGCTCAAGAATGATCATACAGGCAAGGGCGTTATAGTGGATCCTGAAGCCAGGCTTGAAGAAGAGCTGATAGTAAGGCCTACCTCTGAAACGATAATATGGAATACATACAAAAACTGGATTCAATCATACCGTGATCTGCCGATTCTGGTAAACCAGTGGGCAAATGTTGTGCGATGGGAGATGCGAACCAGACTCTTTTTACGCACCGCTGAGTTTCTCTGGCAGGAGGGGCACACAGCACATGCCACCAGGGAGGAAGCCGTTGAAGAGGCAGAAAAAATGCTTAATGTATATGCTGATTTTGCAACAAATTACATGTGCATCCCGGTGATAAAGGGAAGAAAATCTGTCAATGAGCGTTTTGCCGGTGCTGAAGAGACACTTGCCATTGAGGCCCTGATGCAGGATGGCAAGGCACTGCAGGCCGGAACAAGCCACTTTCTTGGTCAGAACTTCGCCAAAGCATTTGATGTACAGTTTACAAATCAGGAGGGAAAACTTGATTATGTTTGGGCTACCAGCTGGGGAGTATCGACGCGCCTGATGGGTGCATTGATAATGGCACACTCTGACAATAACGGACTGGTACTTCCACCAAGGCTTGCACCTATTCAGGTAGTTATTGTACCTATTTATAAGGGGAATGATCAACTTGAGAAAATTTCAGAGCTAGCCCTGAAACTGAAGAGCGACCTGGAAAACTCAGGAATGACGGTAAAATATGACGACCGCGATACACATAAACCAGGATTTAAGTTTGCTGACTATGAACTGAAAGGTGTTCCTGTCAGAATAGCCATTGGACCTCGCGATATTGAACAGGGTACAGTAGAAGTTGCCCGTCGTGATACACTAACAAAGGAGACAATAAAAACTGAAAACGTGATAGCCCATATCAAAAACCTTTTAGAGGATATCCATAATAACATCCTGCAGAAGGCAACGACCTTCAGAAAAGAAAATACATATTATACTGATAACTGGGATGAATTCAGAGACATCATTGAAAACAAAGGCGGATTTGTAATGGCACATTGGGATGGATCTCCCGAAACAGAAGAGCTTATCAAGGATGAGACAAAAGCCACGATCAGAGTAATACCGTTTGACAGCCCTGATGAGGAAGGTAAGTGCATAAGAACCGGGAGACCTTCAGAAAGAAGGGTCCTGTTTGCAAGAGCATATTAGCACCATATTAACAGAAACACTATACGCCATCTTAACTGTGAATTAAGATGGCGTTTGCTTTTCTATCAATAAAAATAGTAATTTAGTGCCAGTCGATACACTAACACTTATTGATAATGGCAGATGAATCAGTTGATCAGAAGAGTTCAATAGTAAACACCCTGAAAGATAAATCAGTCCTGAAACAGGGAGTATTTGACAATACATCAAATGCCTTCCTTACCATAAAAGAGGTTCTTAAAGGAATATCAAAGGATATAAATGCAAATCTCACTGGGGTAGACCCCAGGATCAGAACTGAATATACTGACAGGAGTAACTTTGACGCGCAACTGAAGGTTGCCGGTGACATGTTGCTGTTTAGTATGCACTCTAATATTTTCCAGTTTGACAGGGAACACCCTGCATGGAAAACGGCATATATCCAGAAAGATAAAAACAATGCCTACTCCGGCATTATAAGTATTTATAACTTCCTTGCTGACTCTTTCAAATATTCAAGACTTGACGACCTTGGATACCTTATCGCCAGAATATTTATAAATCATGAGAAGCAATACTTCGTTGAGGGGAAAAGGCAGATGGGACTGTTGTTTACCAATTTCGGAAGCGAAGAGATAAGCAAAGAAGCCCTGCAGAAAATTGTTCTCACTGCAATTCAATACTCTCTTGAGTTTGACCTTCTCGTTCCTCCTTATGACACCGTGAAAATTGCCTCTGTCGGTCAGATGGAATCAAAAATACAAAACTCACGACTTGTGACTGGTAAAAGACTGGGATTTCAGTTTAACTCTGATGATGTACTGGTAAACAATTCTGAATTAAAGTGATCAGAAATCACAATAAAAAAAGATACGCTTATTTTCTTTTCATCCAGCTATTTTGTCTGTTTTCACTGTCTATTGAGGTAACATCACAGACTGTTACTGAAAACCATAACCTGGGAGTGTCGTTTTATGATTCTCTCAGGGTAAGAGCTGATAAGAACAAATTTACCAGACTACTATATGATTTCCTTATCGTAACTGCTGATAGCAGTGAAAGTACAAAATCCAGATTATCGAGTACAAAACCATTTGATCAGTACGAAGGCATGATTATCAGAAATTCTCAGATAATCAGGGTGAATGCTTTCGGAAGTGATGTCGATAATCCGATATATTATAATCCCTCCAGGGCAGAGAAGATACTCAATTCAACATACATTAAGACACGCAGGTTCGTACTCCAGAAATATCTGATCTTTAAGAACGGCGAAAAGCTATCATCACTCACCCTTTCTGATAACGAACGTCTGCTCAGGGAAATTCCCTTTGTCGAAGATGCCCGAATAATAGTAGTCCCTGTATCCGAAACAGAAGTTGACATTATGGTGGTTGTAAGGGAGTCATATCCGCTTGGGTTCGATCTGAGTTTTAAACAGATATCCATGGGAAAGGCATCATTCTTTGACAGAAATTTTGCAGGTATTGGTCATGAATTTGAAATTATCTTTCCATTTGATTTTAAACACTACTCTTACCCAGGTATAGGTGCAACTTACAGTATAAAAAACATATGGCATACCTTCTCTAACCTAACTATTGATCTCTCTGACGGACTCGGAAAGACAACAGCTGGTGTCTCAATTATCAGGCCTTTTGTAAGCTCTGAAACAAAATATTCGTGGTATGCAAATATTTCAAGGACCTATACCTCTGAAGACCTTGACACCATGGCAGTTCCAGAACCAGTAAGATATTCTTACCAGGATTACTGGTTCGCCAGATCGTTTCTTGTAGACAGAAGCAGTGTGACAAGATTCATCTTCTCAGCCAGATATATTAACAACAATGTCTACAATAAACCTGAAATAACAAGCAATTCATATTACCCGCTTCAGAAATACAAATTGATAGTTGGCTCTGTCGCTTTCTCCTCCCAGAAATTTCTCAACACTGCCCTTATATACGGCTATGGCCGCACCGAAGATATTCCCTACGGATATCTTCTTGAAGCTGACGGCGGGTTTGAAGACAATGAGTTCAAGAAAAGAAGTTATGTGGGATTTGAAGCTGCTTATGGTAACTATTATGATAAGTTTGGATACATTTATTTAGGTACAGGATTTTCAACATTTTACAATCAGGGACAGACAGAGCAGGGTTTGTTCCAGGCACGGTTAAGGTATTTCACACCACTTCTGAGACTTGGAGAGTATAAAATGCGTAATTTTATAAATATCTCATACATAAGAGGTTTTAATCGTTACACTAATGAATTCCTGTATTATAACACCTCATCACTCATCAGAGGATTCACAAGTGACTCTATTCGTGGCGATCACCGACTTATAACTAGCTTTGAACCTGTAATATTTACACCTAAGCCACTGATGGGCTTCAGATTTGCTTTTTATGCCTTTGCAGATGCAGGTATTACAATAAATGGCAGTCTCAGCGAAGGCAGCAAAACAAGGATTTATGCTATCGGTGGTGGTGTAAGAATCAGAAATGACCAGCTTCTTTTTAATACGTTACAGATTAGAATAGGTTATTATCCTGTTATCCCTGATTACTCAAGGGCTTCATGGCTTGATGTCTCAGGGCTTACACGGCTCAGACCCCCTAACTTTGAACCTGGGCCACCCGCTGTCATCCCATACCAGTGATTTTTTCAGTCTCATTGACAAAGATTACCC
>QKCK01000319.1 GCA_003245695.1 Bacteroidota bacterium
ATGAAAGAAGAAAAGATATCAGAAAAGGAATGGCAATAAGATGGGAAGCCCCCATTATGAGACATTTTACCGTTGAGCTTGCTCTTCTCTGATAAGCTCAAAAAAACTATCTTTGTTTATGTTAACAAATCATTCATGATAAAATCAATGACAGGGTATGGCAAAGCCATACTTGAAACACCTCAGAAAAAGATAACCGTTGAGGTTAAATCATTAAACAGCAAACAGGCTGACCTTAACACTAAACTCCCATGGATATATAAGGAGAAGGAGATAGAGATAAGGAACATAATTACCAGAAAACTGGAAAGAGGTAAAATCGATTTCTATATATCATTTGATATTATGGATGAGGAACTGACTCCGGTTATAAACAAAACCAGTATCAAAAACTATTACAGGCAGCTCTCTGAGGCAGCGGAGGAGATTGGTTTATCACTTGGTAACGATGCTCTGGGAATAATTATGCGTCTGCCGGAGGCACTGAAGAGTGAAAAGCCTGAATTGTCAGAGGAAGAGTGGAAGAGCGTCACTGCACTTATTACTGATGCTCTTAACCAGCTTGATAAGTACAGAACAGAAGAAGGAACGGCTCTTGAAGCCGATCTTTCCGGCTCTGTAAAAAGAATACTGGAGTTACTTGATGAGATTGGAGAACATGAGGGTAACCGGATAACAAAGATCAGAGAAAAATTATCAAATACTCTTAAAGAGACTGTCGGGACTGAGAATATTGACATGAACAGGTTTGAACAGGAATTGATTTTCTATCTTGAGAAACTCGACATTAACGAAGAGAAGGTGAGACTCAGAAAACACTGCGATTATTTTACTGAAACTATGGGTAATAATGGATCCAATGGGAAAATGCTCAGTTTTATTGCGCAGGAAATGGGTAGAGAGATAAACACCATTGGTTCAAAAGCCAATGACGCCTCGATGCAAAAACTGGTTGTAAGAATGAAAGATGAACTTGAACGAATAAAAGAACAGGTTCTTAATATTTTGTAAAATATGATGGAGCAGAATGAGGGAAAAGATGATAATTATATCAGCACCATCAGGCGCAGGTAAGTCGACACTCGTGAAATATCTTCTTAAAAAGGGGTTGCCATTGGAGTTTTCTGTCTCAGCAACGAGCCGGAGCCCCAGAGGCGAGGAAAAGGATGGAAAGGAGTACTATTTTCTTACAGCAGATGAGTTCCGGAATAGAATTGATGCAGGTGACTTTGTTGAGTGGGAAGAGGTTTATGCTGATCACTACTATGGCACCCTTAAGAGCGAGATAGAGAGAATATGGAGAAAAGGTAACTGTATAATTTTTGATGTTGATGTAAAAGGCGGTGTGAATCTGAAAAATATCTTTGGCAACAAAGCACTGTCACTATTTATCATGCCCCCTTCGATTGAAGAACTGAGAGAAAGGCTTCTCAGAAGAGGCACTGACACAACCGACAAGATAGAGATGCGTATCAACAAAGCATCGGAAGAGATGAAGCTTGCCGGACAATTTGACATCATCATTGTTAATGACGATTTAAATAAAGCATGTTCAGAGACAGAGAGTGCTGTAACTGGATTTTTAAAACATGACTGATGAAAACAGGTCTGTTCTTTGGTTCTTTTAATCCGATACACATTGGACATCTTGCGATTGCCAATTATATTGTGGAATACTCAGACCTTGAAGAGATATGGTTTGTTGTAAGTCCACATAATCCATTGAAAAAAAAGACTACTCTGCTTGATGACAGGAACCGTCTTTATATGGTTCATATGGCAATAGAAGATGACCCACGTTTCAGGGCTTGTGATATCGAGTTTTATCTTCCACAGCCTTCGTATACAATCGATACCATGGCATATATCGCCGAGAAGTATCCTGACAGAGAGTTTATCCTGATAATGGGAGAAGACAACCTGTTGACTTTACATAAATGGAAGAATCCGGAAGAGATAATAAAAAGATATGCCATAATTACCTATCCAAGAGTAAACCCGGGTAATGCTGATGATAAGGCGCTTGCAAGTATATTGGATATAGCTAAGGTAACCAGGGTAGAAGCACCGCTGATGGAGATATCCGGTTCTTTTATCAGGGATGCAATCAGGGAAGGAAAAGATATCAGCTGGTTTGTTCCGTCAAGAGTCTGGAAATATTTAAAAGAAATGCACTACGACGAGAGGTAACAAAATGGGGCTTCTTTCAGGAAGCCCCATTTTTGTTATATTAAAGATGTGTCAGTTAACTTTCATGACTATCTCCATTCCACGTTTTATTGCCTCCTCATTCATGGGAATAAGATTATGGTAACGTTCAGGCAGTGATTTTTTCAACCCTTTTACAACATTATCCATTTTCAGTATGCTTTTTACTTTCATGAATCCGCCGAGTACAATCATATTGAATACCTTCTGCATTTTCATTTTAGAGGCTTCCTCGGCAGCGTCGATACGGTATATTGCAATATCCCCGCGCTCCGGATGACGTGTTATGCCATTGCTGTCATATATAAGTATACCACCCGGTTTAACTGTATCCTCAAACTTATCCATACTTTGTTGGTTGAGTATGATAGCTGTGTCGAATTTCCGTATTATGGGAGAGCTGATACGCTCATCACTTAGTATCACAATAACATTAGCGGTACCGCCCCGCATCTCAGGGCCATAGGAAGGCATCCAGCTAACTTCCATATCCTGCATCACACCTGAGTAAGCCATTATCTTACCCATAGAAAGCACTCCCTGACCACCAAAACCTGCTATAATTATCTCTTCTGTCATAGTTTTCAGTTTAGTTTGATAAAAAAATTATTCTCCAGCCGGCACTTTGATGTCTCCAAGCGGATAAGCCGGGAACATATTCTCTTCCATCCATTTGTTAGCTGCAACAGGTGTCATCTTCCAGTTAGAAGGACAGTTTGAAACAACTTCAATGAAGCAGGTACCCATGTTTTTATTCTGGTATTCAACTGCCTTTTTCAGGGCTTTCTTTAGTTTTCTGACGCCGGCGGCAGTATGAACACTCTGACGGGTTACATAACAGGTACCCGGCAGCAGTGCTACCAGATCAGCCATTTTAACCGGGGAGCCCATAGTCGCTGCATCGCGTCCGTAGGGTGATGTTGAAGACTTCATCCCCAGCAGGGTTGTGGGGGCCATCTGACCACCGGTCATACCATAGATTCCATTATTTACAAACAGAATCAGTATATTCTCTCCCCTGTTACAGGTATGTATAGTCTCTGCAGTGCCTATCGCTGCCAGATCACCATCACCCTGATATGTGAATACAAATCTGTCAGGCATGAGGCGTTTGACAGCTGTGGCAAGAGCAGGAGCCCTTCCATGAGCTGCCTCCTGCATGTCTATATCCAGATAGTTGTACATCAGTACTGAACATCCCACAGGTGTAATGCCAATAGTTCTGCTCTGGAGTTCTTCTTCCTCAATCACTTCTGCCAGAGTTCTGTGAGCAGTACCATGACCACAACCGGGGCAATAATGCATCACATTGTCAGTCAAAACCTTTGATTTTCTGTAGACAAGATTCTCCGGTTTTATTATATCTTTTGGATTAAATTCTGCCATGATCTATTCTCCTTTAATAATTTGTTTAAGGTTCTCAACCACCTCATCGGGTGTGGGTATCATACCTCCCATCCTGCCGTAGTGACAAACCTTTGTTTTGCCATTAACAGAGAGCATCACATCCTCTACCATCTGGCCGGCACTCATCTCTACAGCCATCATCACCTTCACTTTATCGGCAAGCTGATTAAGCCTTCTTTTTGGGAAAGGGAAGAGAGTGACAGGCCTCAGTAATCCTACTTTAATTCCCTCCTCTCTGGCCAACTGAACAGCCTTCTGGCATATTCTTGCGCTGGTACCGTAGGCAACAAATATAAAGTCAGCATCTTCTGTCTGAAACTCTTCATATCTCGTCTCTTTCTCCTCAATCTCACGGTACTTCTGAATCAGTTTCTGATTAAACTTCTCCTGTGCATTCGGATCAAGATCAAGTGAGGTAATGATGTTTCGCTCACGTGTCTCCGGCTTGCCTGTTGTTGCCCATGAAGGAAGATCTTCAGAGCGCTTCTGGTATGGCATTAACTCAACCTTCTCCATCATCTGCCCTATAGCTCCGTCAGATAATATCATAGCAGGATTGCGGTATTTAAAAGCCAGATCAAATCCCAATCCTACAAAATCAGCCATCTCCTGTACTGACGCCGGAGCCAGGACAATAAGATGATAGTCACCATGACCTCCACCTTTTACTGCCTGGAAATAATCACTTTGTGCCGGCTGAATTGTCCCAAGTCCTGGTCCTCCACGTACTACATTTACTATGAGACAGGGTAACTCTGCCCCTGCTATATATGTTATTCCCTCTTGCTTCAGGCTTATGCCAGGAGAAGATGAGGATGTCATTACCTTTTTACCGCAGGCAGCTCCCCCATATACCATATTAATAGCCGCTACCTCACTCTCAGCCTGTAATACAACCATACCCGTGCTCTTCTCTGGATCAGCTTCCATCAGGTATTCCAGAATTTCGCTCTGAGGAGTGATGGGGTATCCGAAATAACCGTCAGCACCGTAACGTATCGCTGCTTCAGCAATAGCTTCGTTGCCTTTCATTAGTTTCAGTTCCTTTTCCATTTATTTGTTGATTTTATTTCTGTCTCTTATTACTCTACCTTCATTTTATATACTGTGATAACGCCATCGGGGCATACTACTGCACAGTTCGCGCATCCAATACAAGCTTCAGGATTGGCAGAATAAGAGTAGTTATATCCTTTGCCATTCACTTCATGTGAAAGAGCAAGTGTCTGTGTGGGACATGTGACTACACATACTTCACATCCTTTGCACTTTTCAGTGTCGATAACCACAGCTCCTTTAACCTTAGCCATATCTTGTTATGATTTTGTTAGTTAATAATCTTTTTACTAGAATCAACCGGATGATCTCTCATGAAATCTTTAAGCCGCATCTCCAATACCGACAACTGGTCATGACGTATCTGAGAAACACATACTCTGAGCCCTTCAATTCTCTCACTTCCTGTTATCTCAAGACCTATTGCACTTATACCGTAGATTAGCAGTTCATCCAGCAGATGTGAACCACTCATACCAGGATATGAGATGGTGAAATAGAACCCATCAGCCACATCCCGGTCTATATCCTTGTCATACACAATTCTGAATCCACTCTCAATAAAATAACCTTTCATCAGAGAAGCCTTATGCTCATAATCCCTGGTCTCCCTGACAAAATTATAAATACCATCGTTAGTAGCCTTAAGTATCGCTGAAAAACCATACTGAGCCGAATGAGACACCCCCGAGGAAAGCGAATATACAGCACCAAATATCATCGCCCTGCCAAAAATATCTGATGAATAATAACGTTTCAGATCAGGATAACGACGGTTAAAGAGATGATCAGATATAACCATCATCCCAATCCTCTGTCCTGCATAACTAAATGCCTTGGAACCCGATATCAGGATTATATAGTCATCACAGTACTTTGAAACCGATGGTTGATATGGTGCCTTTCCCGGCACTGAACAATCAACCCTGTAATCCATCCCAAAATATGCCAGATCTTCAATAACCAGAGCATCATATTTCATGGCAAGTCTGCCTATTGTCTCCAACTCCTCCTCAGTGAAACAGATCCATGAAGGATTATTTGGATTTGAGTACAGAATTGTTGAGACCTTACCTGTTTTAAGATATGATTCAAGCTTATCCTTCAATGCCTTGCCACGGTAATTGTATACATCAAAAGACTGGTATTCCTGGCCCAGAATCTTCACCTGTGTCTTCTGTACCGGAAATCCGGGATCAAGAAATAAGGTACCCTCCTTTTTATGATCATTCCTGTTGGCAACCATAAAGGTGGCCATGCCTCCCATCATTGAACCAACAGTGGGAACAATATGTTCGGGACTGACATCCAGGTCAAGAAAAAGCTTTACAAAACGTGATCCCTCCTTCTTAAGCTCCGGAATACCTTCAATATCAGGGTATATAGAGGCGACGCCCTTTCTTAATGCCTCAATCTCTGCCTCAACGGCAACTGCCGGAGCCGGTAGACCCGGTACTCCCATCTCAAGCCTTATGAACTCCACCCCACTCTCTTTCTCAATAGTATTTGCCAGTTTTACTATCTCCCTGATGCTTGCTCTCCCAAGATTCGAAACACCACAGGCTTCCCTGGCTTTTCTTACTATTTCTCTGTTTATAGGGGTTTTATTCATAAATTTTCAATTTTCCGGGCCTCTAAAACAGTCGCAATTTAAAAATATTTAGCGCCCATAATAATGTCATTTGTCAACTTTGAGTATTTTTCAATCTGTTTTCTTGTTTTCACCGGTTATTTCTCAGTTACGCGTGATGCAAATGCCAGTATCATACCAAGCACAGTACTAAGCAGTGCGGCAAACAAAATCTGTAGCTCAGAGGGAAGAAGAAATGTTATGGTGTGTGCAGGAATCCAGAATAACGGAATGGTCTTCCGGAGCACAAAACCCCACATTGAATCCCAGTTTATTCCCTTAAGCGCCTCAGTGACATTTACATATGTTAAAAATCCACTGACAGTACCTCCTGTTGACATAATATGGTTGTCAGTAACCTTGTGAGTTATCATTAACACAGGAGCATATATTATGTTCAGAAAAAAGCTAATAAGAAATGCCAGTAAGACTTTCTGAACCGATATCTCAGACGACAATACTCCAGAAGGATCACTCATACCGGCATACTCAGCAATAACCGGCACCCCACCTGAAAAAATCATAAAGGCTGCTTTGGTGAATATTCCAAGGAAACCCCAGACAATGGCCCGGGGTAATAACCCAAAATCAGAGGTATAGTATTTTCCTGTACGTATCCTCATACCCAGCATCTCACCCATGGTTGCCAGAAGGGCAAACTTAAGAAAGCTTGAAAGGAAGGCCCACTCTTTACTGAATGCTGCATAATAATTATAAGCTCCAGCAAAGATTATCAGCGGAAGGAAGATGCCAGCAAACAGGACTATAAATAAAATGTCTTTTCTTTTCATTAAATACCATATTTGGTGCTATCTCTCCACTCTGATACGTGCATCAACGGCAATTATTCTATCCTCAGTAGCCAGTAACGGATTAATATCCATTTCAAAAATTTCCGGGGCATACTCAAGCAATGCTGACAGCCGTGATATAACATCAGCAAAAGTCTTCTCATCTATTCCCTTTTTCCCTCTGATGCCCTTAATAACCTTGTATGATTTGAGCGATTGTATCATTGAAGCAGCTTCATCAGGAGATACCGGGACCAAACCTGAAGCCACGTCCTTGAACACCTCAATAAAGATGCCTCCCATACCTGCCATTAGCAGATGACCAAACTTCTCTTCACGCTTGGCACCGCAAAATAGCTCCATGCCATTTAACATCTCTTGCATCAGAATGCCTTTTGCTCCGTTGATCTTCATCATTCGTAAGAATTCACTTCTTACCCGGCTCTCGCTCTTAACATTGAGCGACACACCACCCACATCGGATTTATGTACCGGACCCACAACCTTCATCACAATCGGAAATCCCATCTTTAGTGACTCTGCTACTGCCTGTTCCTCGTCAGAGACTACCACCTCCTGAACACACTCTATACCCGCTGCCCCAAGAAGTTGTCTGACTTCATCTGGTCCAAGATAACCGTTAACCGAAGCTTCAATAACACTTCTTATCGTTTCTTTTTCAACAACCGGCCTCATAAAATCTGCTGATGACGGTGATGGTGTATTGTATAGTTTGCAGAGGGCATTACCAAATAGTACCTCATCGGAAAAATTGGCGTTACCTCTGGAGGTGAAATCATTAATCTCACGTCTTACATTTATTACTGAGGGAAGGATAGGATAGACCGGCTTTCTGCATTTATGTATTTTTTCGTGCAGCAGTTCATAGACATCATCCACTGCGAACAGTCCTGGACTACCAAATATTACCGCCATAGCATCAATCTGGTGGAAGTCATTTTCACAGGCTTCTATTATTTCTCCTAACTGCTGGGCAGTGCCTGTGGCCAGAAAATCAATAGGGTTTGAAACTGATGACCCGGGGAATA
>QKCK01000065.1 GCA_003245695.1 Bacteroidota bacterium
AAGAGTCTCAAAAAAATCTTCTGACTGTATCTCAGAACCGAGGGTGAACTCACCTGTAACCTTGTCAAATGTGTATGTTATCTCCCCGTATACAAGATCAAATTTGGCTCCTGAGCTCTTTCTGTTTGATGAAAAAACAATAGGCAAAGTGCTTTGAAGGGAATAGTAGTCATCCATCTCAACAGAGGCATTATAATCATCATAAACCGTATTTATTCCTTCAAGATTCAAAACTGTGTCAGGAAAGAAACCGTATTCATATTTGATCTTTATCTTCTTTTCCTTACATCCAGCCAGAGCCAGGGAGAGAATGGCAATTACAGCAACAGAGTAGAGACTGGTCTTCATTGTTTATTATTTTATTGCAACGATACAAAGTTATAAAAAAAGGAGGGGCAAAAGAAAAACCGGACAAAAGGTCCGGTTTCAGAAGGTAGAATTTAGGTTAATTTTAGGGTAATATAGGTTCTAAACTAAGTAATTCAACTGTTGTTTCAATTATAAGATGAAAAAAAGAGGCAGATGGTTGCGTTGGTTTATTTATACATCTGTTCTTTTTTTCCGGTGTTCATAAAATGGAACCCGTGTTGATAATTGAGGGGGGGATGTAAACACCGTGCCACAATTAATATTACTTTTGTCATGAAAATAGGCCGAAATGGAAGAAGACAAATACGGATTTGTACAGGATGGTGAGGTCGAGGAGATCATTTTACGCTTTGAAAAGATGCGTAGAAGTAACAAGAGTTGTTACTTTGATGTCATTGAGTTTGAGGCAATTATAGACTACTATCTGGACGTTGATAATTCGATGAAGGCATATGAGGCCATGTCGTTTGCGTGTGAGCTGCATCCCAATTCTGTTCCTATCCAGATCAGAAAGGCCAGGGTTCTTCTTGATAAAGGAAGAGCTATGGAGGCACTCACAATCTGCAACAGGATTGAAAACATAGAACCCGGAAATTATGAGATAAGCCTCTGTAAGGGAACTGCTCTTGCGATGCTGGGTGATATCAGTGAAGCCGGAAAAATGTTCGATCTGGCACTTCAGACTGAAGATGATGATATTGAGAATATCCTTTTCAGCATAACATCTGTGTTGCAGAATCTTAATTATTACGAACAGCTGATTCCGTATCTCTTAAGACTGTCAACGATGGAGCCTGATTTCCAGGCGCATATTTATGACCTCGCATATGCTTATGATAAGATAAACGACTATAAGAACAGCATATCATATTACAACAGGTATCTTGATGAAGAGCCTTATTCAGACAGTGCATGGTATAATCTCGGGATAATATATAACAAGACTGAGCAGTTTGTTCTTGCCCTTGAGGCCTATGAATATGCATTGGCTATCAATCCTGATAATACCTTTGCCCTGTTTAACAAGGCAAATATTTTAAGTAACCTCGAACGTTTTCCGGAAGCTCTTGATGCTTACAGCGATTTTGTCACAGAAGAACCGGAAAGTCTTGAAGGACTTACATATCTGGCTGAATGCTATGACAAAACCGGCGATGTTGATATGGCACGCAAATACTACTTTGAAGCCATTGATCTTACTCCTGAGTTTCCTGATCCATGGTATGGCCTTGGTTTACTTTCACTTACAAGGGATAAAGCAGCCGAGAGTATTCCATATTTCAAGCGGGCCGTAAGCCTTGATGAAGACAATGCAGATTACTGGTTCTCTCTTGGTAAGGCATATATAGGTGTCAGGGATTTCAAACAGGCTGTCAGATGCCTGAGAGAATCATTAAAACTTGATCCATATTATGATGATGCATGGCTTGAAATGGGTCTGATTGTGATACTGCTGGGCTCATTTAAAGCAGCCATACCTCTTCTTGAGGAAGCACGAAAGATAATCGGGGATGTTCCGGGCCTGTCATATGTACTTGGCTCATGCTATCTGCATATCGCTGATTATGATGAGGCAATGATGACACTAACCAGAGCCTCTGATCTTGACGAACGACTCTTCTCCGATTTTATTTCTCTCTTCCCGGAAGAGAGAATGACCCCCGGCCTGAAAAAATTGTTCAATCTATAGTATCTACCTATGAAAAATCTAAGATCACTCTTGACCTATATCCCCGACAGGGGGACAAAACCCAGAACGGACGGACTCACCATGGTTATGGATAAAGGACTGAGTCTCAGAGATGCAGAGAGTTTTACTGCAGTGGGAAGTGAACACACTGATTATGTTAAGCTGGGTTTTGGAACTTCCATAATTACTCCTGACGTTGACAAGAAAATCAAGGTATACCATGATGCCGGAATGAAGGTTTATCTTGGCGGTACTCTTTTCGAAGCTTTTATTATCAGGGGCTTGTTTAAGGAATATGTTGAGATGTTACGCTCTCTTGGTATAACCATGGTTGAGATATCAGATGGCTCATATGAATTTGAACACAAGGAGAAACTTGATTATATAAGCACCCTTGCAAAAGAGTTCACAGTAGTATCAGAGGTGGGCTCAAAGAAAAAAGATGTTGTTTATTCTCCTGATGAGTGGGTTTCAATGATGAAATCAGAATTGAATGCAGGTTCGGTAAAGGTTATTGCTGAGGCCAGAGAAACAGGCACTATCGGCATATATAATGACGATGGGTCAATAAATCTAGACCTTATCAACTCTATATCAGATAATGTGGGTTTTCATAATGTTATCTGGGAAGCTCCTCAGAAGTCGCAGCAGGCATGGTTTATTAAAAATTTCGGGGGCAACGTTAACCTGGGTAATATAGCTCCATCAGAGATAATCTCGCTTGAAGCATTACGTATAGGATTGAGAAGTGATACCTTCTTCAGTTTCCTCCCGGAAGAGTTACTATGAGACTCTTTGGTATAATAGGTTACCCTCTGGGCCATTCATTTTCAGAAGAATATTTTACGGAGAAATTCATTCGTGAGGGACTGACAGACTGTTCATACAGAAAGTTTCCAATCGGGAGCATAGATCTTTTACCCCGGATACTGAATGATAATCTTGATCTGCAGGGCTTTAATGTGACCATACCTTACAAAAAAGAGGTTATGGGGTATCTGCATTCACTCGATGCCGTTGCTGAAGGAGTAGGGGCAGTGAATGTCGTTACAGTAACACGGAATGATGGTATTCTGCAACTGAAAGGATACAACAGTGATGCACCTGCATTCAGGACCACAGTAGAGAGGCATATTGGAAAAAGGGCAATGACGGCACTGGTTCTTGGCACAGGAGGAGCCTCTGCAGCTGTCTCCTATTCACTTGAACAGCTGGGGGCTGTGGTTATGAAAGTTTCCCGAACACCTGGCAAAAACACAATACTCTATTCAGATCTTACACCATCATTGTTGAGAAGCAGCGACCTGATTGTAAACACGACACCGCTGGGTATGCATCCTGATATAACTTCATGCCCTCCCATAGACTATAATCTGCTTGAACCACATCAGGTATTGTATGATGTTGTATATAATCCACTCAAAACAGAGTTCCTGAAAAGAGGAGAGGCAAGAGGATGCACTATAATAAACGGCATGGAGATGCTTCACCTTCAGGCTGAACTGGCCTGGAATATCTGGAGTGCTGCAGGTGTCAGATAAAAATATCTTCAGGATAACTTATCATGGTAAGAGATAACCCGTGTGCCGGTGCTGACTGTCCTGCCAGTCCGCGGTTCATGCCGAGGATTACTTTTTCAAAGTCACTGACACTCAGCTTATCACGACCAACGGCTATCATGGTCCCGGTAATAGCCCGCACCATGTTTCTCAGAAACCTGTCAGCCGTTATGGTGAACCTTATCTGCCTTGCTTCATCTTCCCAGCAGGCATGAGATACCTTGCACAGATTTGTCTTGTTGCCACCATGAAGCCGGCTGAAGCTTGTAAAATCACTATATCGGAGAAGCAATCGCGATGCCTCATTCATCTTCTCAATGTTAAGGCTCCAGAATAAGAGCCAGCCTGTATCAGCAAGGAATGGGTCTTTTTCCTTAAGTATAGTATAACAGTATGTTCTCGAAGTGGCATCAAACCGTGCATTGGATTCAGGCCTGACCTTTACAATGGATGTGACAGCTATATCGCCGGGGAGAAAACCATTAAGCCTGTAGATAAGTTGCTGGTCATTGTCAAGATCATTTTTTGAAGAATCAAAGTGACAACAGAAGAATGATGCGTGAACTCCCGTATCAGTACGGCCAGCACCTGTAACGTTTATCTTTTCACCAAGAATGGTAGAGAAAGCGCGGTTTACAACCCCCTGAACCGTAGCTTTACCCGGCTGTAACTGCCAGCCGTTATAGGCTGTTCCCCTGAAGCTCATAAAAACGAAATACCTTGTCACAATCAGATGTTTTCTGCAAAAATAAAAAAAATGAGAGCCCTGCGTATTACTACTCTCAATCATCTGTAGGGCCAATTGATTCAAATAACAGATTTTAACAATTACACTGAAGCTTTATTCGCTAAATTGCACAAATAAATATCCAGGAAATGAACGACATTTTAAACAAGAGGGGATTTGCCAGTGACAACAATTCAGGTGTTCACCCCACAGTCATGGAACAGATAATGAAGGTAAACAGAGGCCATGCTGTTGGTTACGGTGATGATCCTTATACTGATGAGGCCAGATCTGTTTTTAAAGAACAGCTGGGGAGTGATACAGAGGTGTTTTTTGTCTTTACAGGCACCGCCGCAAACGTCCTGGGACTGGGAGGTATGATACGTTCATGGCACTCGGTTCTTTCAGCCGACACTTCACATATTAACAGCGATGAGTGCGGATCTCCGGAGAAGATAATTAACTGTAAGGTGCTTACTGTCGAAACCCCTGACGGTAAACTGAGGCCCGAATATCTGTCAAAACATATGCATGGATTTGGATTTGAACATCATTCACAACCTAAAGTCATTTCAATATCACAGTCATCGGAGATGGGTACGGTGTACACTGTTGATGAAATTAAGGCCCTTGCTGATTATGCTCACAGCAATGATATGCTGTTGCATATGGATGGTGCACGGCTGTCAAATGCTGCAGTATATCTCGATCTCCCTTTCAGGGCCTTTACCACTGATGCCGGAGTTGATATCCTCTCTTTTGGAGGAACCAAAAACGGAATGATGTACGGTGAAGCTGTCTGTTTTCTGAGAGGCGGAATGCCTTCAGGGTTCCGGTACCTGCGAAAACAATCAATGCAGCTGGCTTCTAAAATGCGCTTTATATCAGCTCAGTATATAGCATTTTTTAAATGCAATGTATGGAAGGAATGTGCTGGCCATTCAAATAATATGGCAAAAATGCTTGAAAAGAGGCTCAGGGAGATTAAGGGTGTTAAAATAACCCAAAAGGTTGAGTCGAATGCGATCTTCGCTCAGATGCCCCGTAAAGTGGCTCAGGAGATAAATAAAGAGTATTTCTTTTATCCATGGAATGAGGAAACTGATGAATATCGTCTTATGACAAGCTGGGACACTACTGAAGAGGATATAAACACCTTCTCAGATAAACTTGCCATTCTTGTTGAAAATTCACCAGGGGATGGTGAGGCGTTGATACGTTGATACGTTGATTTGTTGATACGTTTAGTCGTTTAGTCTGCATCAGGTGATATCGGATCCCGCTCCGCGGGACTTCGTCACTCCGTTCCTCAGCTTTCAACTTTCAACTTTCGACTTTCGACTTTCGACTTTTGACTTTCGACTTTTGACTTTTGACTTTTGACTTTCGACTTCCTATGGGATCAGAAGCATACTGTCGCCATAGCTGAGAAACCTGTAGTTGTTGTTTAGTGCATGGTTGTAAATATCACGCCATGAGTCACCTATGAAGGCAGACACAAGTAACAGCAGGGTGCTTGCCGGCTGGTGAAAATTGGTGATGAGCCCTTTTACTATTCTGAACCGGTATCCGGGAACAATCATGATACCTGTTTCCACCTGAAGTGATTCAATGCCTTTCTCATCCAGAAGAGATAGCAGAGCTCTTAAAGCCTCGTCTGAAGGTATTTCTGTATCAGTTTCATAAGGTTGCCACTGCGACACTCTGAGTATCTCATCTCTCTTGCCTGCAATGATATCGGCCCCCAGCCAGTAAAGACTCTCCAGGGTTCTCACTGAGGTGGTTCCCACTGCAACTATGTTTCTGTCAATCAACTCCTCGAGGTTTTTCCTGGTGACAATAAAATGTTCAACATGCATCTCATGACCTGATATCTTTTCAGTTTTCACCGGTTTAAATGTGCCTGCACTGACATGAAGTGTCACCTCTGCTTTTCTGAAACCTCTCTCTTCCAACAGCTCAAGCAGAGAAGGTGTAAAGTGAAGTCCTGCTGTAGGTGCAGCAACTGAACCTTCTATCTTTGAGTAGATTGTCTGATAGCGGGTAATGTCGCTGTCTTCGTCCTGGCGATTGAGATAGGGAGGGATGGGAATATGGCCAAGAGTATTAAGTATCTCGCCAAAGGTTATGGTGCTATCGTCCCAGAAGAAGCAGATACGATGGGCCTCTCCCAGCTTTTCTCTTTTACCGGCTCTCAGAATATGTTTCCTGTTATTTATGAGGAAGGTGCAGAAGACTTCGCCATCTTTCCATTTTTTAAGGTTGCCGACAAGGCACTTCCATTCCACTCCCGGGCCTGAAGAGAGATTCAGTGAGAAGTCAAACGGAGTGAGTGGTTCAAGGCAGAAGATCTCTATCCTGGCACCTGTCTCCTTCTCAAAAAAGAGCCTTGCCCTTATAACCCTGGTGTTATTGAAGACAAGAAGTGATTGTTCAGGAAGCAATCCGGGCAGGTCGGTAAATTGCTTGTCTCTTATTGTGTTACCACTGAATACGATAAGCTTTGATGCATCTCTTTCATCAAGGGGATATTTAGCTATACGCTCTTCTGGAAGGGTATAGGTGTAATCAGCTATTCTGATATTTCTGGGATCGGGTTTCATAGTCTGAAAGTGCGGCAAAAATAGCTAATTTTGCAGAATAATTCCTCAGATTATGAAGCTAAAGCCGGGTGATAAGGTTAAGATGATGGATGATACTGAAACATACAGGGTGACAGAGATTTCAGCTGATGGAAAAGTGTTGCTGTCAGGAGATGACGGACTGGAGTTCAAGGTTGAGGGGAAGTTGCTGATTCCGGCATTAATGACACCGGAGAGCCTTTTTAATCAGAACCGTAAGCAGAAAAAGGAAGATAATAAAAAAAGCAGTACCCCAATTATTAAAAAGAGTGCAGGAAGTACACGGGTAGTGGATCTGCATATTGGCAACCCATCATTTGGGGCTGGCTTACCTGTTGCATTGGATCTTCAGATTATCCGCTTCCGTGGTGAACTTGATGCCGCTATAAAAGCCGGTTTAAAAGAGATAACCTTTATACATGGTGTAGGCACCGGAGTCCTAAAGGATGAGTTGAGAAGAATACTTATAAAAGACTACCCATCAATAGAATATCATGATGCTTCATTTCGAAAATATGGATATGGGGGAGCTACAAGGGTGATTATATCCAAAGGTGCAAGATGACCTGAAGAGGTAGTAAAACAGGATTAAAGGCACTTTCACGGCATGCATGGAGCAACTGCAGGCAGACTCTTCAAATTGTGATTAATAAAGAACAGATATCATCTTAAATTATCATACCTTTGCATCATGCAGGTTGTTCCATCGTTTTCTGCCTTTGGCAGAGAAAGGAAAGTCCGGGCAACAGAGGGCACCATCCTTCCTAACGGGAAGATATCTGAAAGGGTATAGCAGTGTAACAGAAAATAACCGGCAGGTCTCAGGGCCTGCCAAGGGTGAAAAGGTGAGGCAAGAGCTCACCGGTTCCGGTGGTGACATCGGGAGCCGTACACCTGATGGGTTGAAAGATCATGTATACCGGTGTTTGAGGGCGGCCCGCCCGAGCCGGGGGGTAGATCGTTAGATCCTGCAAGCAATTGCAGGGCCAGATAAATGATGGAAAACCGTAAAAAACCTCTCGTAGGTGTCATACGGTGACAGAACCCGGCTTACAGACCTGCTTTTATTGATCCCATTGTTTTTAAAAAAAATAGAGGCTGCCCTTCTGAGCAGCCTCACTTATTTCTAAAAGGTATTGCTGATTACAATGTGAATACTGAATCCTCAATATTGCTGTTTACTTCAATCTTGTCATAGTAGATTACAGCTGCCTCCATGGTGCCGTTAGCCAATGACCTGGAAACCTTGGGGAATTTATAGCCATTGTTGTCACTGAAATCAGAGTTGTAGGTATCTATAGTCATCTCCTGTCCCATCTGGGAAACCTTTGTAGAGGTCTTTACAAGAAGTCCGTTCTCCTTGTCAATAAAATAATATACAGGTTCTTTTTCACCATTTGATGCCATGAGTTTGTATGCAGGTTTGCTGTCAACATCTTCATCTCCAAGGTACTGAAGCCTGTTTTCATTCAAGGCTATCTCTATAGGATTCAGAAGCATGTTGTTCTTTTTTATGCTCTCAATCTGGTCAGCAGGGATCTCTGTCGGTTCAAATGATCCTGAAAGAGGATTGATCATGTACCCCTTTTCACCATCGTACATAGTAATAATTTCCATTCCGTTATATGACATTATCACTTTAATCTTATCGGGTTGCTTAACATAAATGGTCAGAGGTAATTCTGTTCCCATCTGTGAAATTCTGCCCTCTACATAGAGTGAAGTAGCTTTTGATAAAACATCATAACCTGTTGCTACAGAGTTCTTTTTTACAATCTCCTCAACTGTTTGTGCATTTACTGAAACAGCTGCGATTAATAATGCAAGCACGAGAAAAGACTTTTTCATAATGATTTACTTTTTGTTTATTTAGAAGGTGTTAATAGTTTGTCTGATTAATACGAGTTTTTTTACCAGCTCTTCCAGTTTGTCGAGCCGGAGCATGTTGGCACCGTCAGAGAGGGCCTTTTCAGGCTCAGGGTGTGTTTCAATAAATATTCCATCGGCACCTGCAGCAATTGCCGCCCTGCCTATTGTTTCAATCAGGGCCGGGAGACCACCGGAGACACCGCCTGACTGATTGGGTTGCTGGAGTGAATGTGTAATGTCCATTATCACCGGGTAGCCGGTTTCCTGCATCCATGGAATATTTCTGATATCAACCACAAGGTCATTATAACCAAAAAAATTGCCGCGGTCGGTAAGCATTACATTGGTATTGCCTGACTCTGTAATTTTCTCAATGGCAAACTTCATTGAATGACCTGAAAGAAACTGTCCCTTTTTTACATTAATCCATTTTCCTGTTGCTGCAGCAGCTATCAGCAGATCTGTTTGTCTGCACAGGAAGGCAGGTATCTGTAAAACATCAACATATCCGGCAGCAAAGGATGCTTCTGCGGCAGTGTGGATATCGGTTATAAGAGGCAATCCGAACCTTTCCCTCACACCTGAAAGTATCTCAAGGGCCTTCATATCACCTATTCCGGTGAATGAATCAAGTTTTGATCTGTTTGCCTTACGGTATGATGCCTTGAAAATGAGTGGCACCCTGTATTTTTCACTTATCTCTTTAACCTTTTCTGCTGTCCGCAGTACTATCTCCTGTGATTCTACCACACAAGGGCCTGCAATGAGTATGAAATTACCGGAGTCGGTATGTTGCAGACCAGGGATAGCTATTTCATTTAGTTTCATGTGGTCAAAATTACAAATTCCGTCAGTACTATTTACTGTATTTATATATTTTCTCCCAGCGTTCAGCAAGTTGTCTTCTTAACTCCTGCTCACGGGTGTTGTTTCCGGGCTGGTAAAAGATGGTGCCTTTGATCTTGTCAGGAAGAAAATTATCTGCTACAAAGTTATTGTCATAATCATGGGCATATTTGTAGTCTTTGCCGTACCCGGCCTGCTTCATGAGCCTGGTTGGTGCGTTTCTCAGATGGAGTGGGACAGGGAGGTCTCCATGCTCCCTGACAGCAGCGATGGCGTTGTCAATAGCCATATATGCAGAGTTGCTCTTGGGAGAGGTGGCCAGATAAACAGCTGTCTCCGAAAGTATTATCCTTGATTCGGGCCAGCCAATTACGTTAACTGCGTTGAAACAGGCCTGGGCAATGAGTATGGCATTCGGGTTGGCTATACCAATATCTTCGGCAGCAAGAATAAGCATCCTTCTGGCTATGAATTTAAGATCCTCACCACCCTCGGCCATTCTGGCGAGCCAGTAAACTGCTGCATTTGGGTCAGAGCCCCGCAGTGACTTAATAAATGCTGAGATAATGTCATAGTGTTGCTCTCCGTTTTTATCATATAGAGCCAGATTCTGCTGTACATGGCCCAGAACCATGGCATCAGTGATAACAATCTCCCTGGTGCCTTTCTCCGCCTCCAGTGATACAGTCAACTCAAGAGCGTTGTAAAGCTTCCTGGCATCTCCTCCTGAGATTCTGATAAGAGCCTCGTATTCACCAATCTCTATGTTGTATTGTGAGAGATAATAATCAGTAATAACAGCCCTGTCAACCAGTTTCTTAAGCATATCCTCGTCAAGCGGCTTGAGAATATAGACCTGACACCTTGATAACAGCGGGGATATTACCTCAAAGGATGGGTTTTCGGTTGTGGCACCTATCAGAGTGAGGATACCCTGCTCAACAGCTCCCAGCAGAGAATCCTGCTGGCTTTTGTTAAAACGGTGAATCTCATCAATAAAGAGAATAGGATTTGGTGACCCGAAAAACTGCTGGCTCTTCGCTTTTTCTATTGTCTCCCTTACCTCTTTCACTCCGCTGTGTACTGCACTGAGCTGGTAAAATGGCCTCTCAAGGCTGGTGGCAACAATTCTGGCAAGCGTTGTCTTTCCTACTCCGGGGGGGCCCCATAGAATAAAAGAGGGAACATTGCCGGTTTCAATTATCCTTCTCAGTACGCCATCATTACCAACCAGATGATCCTGTCCGGTGTAATCATCTAATTTTCTTGGTCTTAGTCTGTCTGCCAGTGGCTGGTTTGAGAACATTTTATTTAATAATTTTTCAGGAAACCAAATTAGAATAAATTAGCATAAGAATAATTGAGTGGTGTCAGCAATATTTGGAATATCACTAAATCATCTGAATAATAATATAAATACCAGGTAGTAATGATGAAAACAGCTCTTTTTTTATTATTGATTTCAGCAGCACTTATCTCATGCTCACCGGGAGGCACAGCCATTTCGGAGGGAGCCGGTATAATAACAGAGCATGCCATGATGGTATCGGCATATCCTGATGCTTCAAGGATAGGGGCAGAGATAATGTCAGAGGGCGGAAATGCCATTGATGCAGCTGTAGCCACAGGATTTGCGCTTGCCGTCTCATTTCCTGCTGCCGGCAATATAGGAGGTGGCGGTTTCATGATTATCAGAATGGCAGACGGAACTTCCGCGGCACTTGATTTCAGGGAAAAGGCGCCTGCTGCTTCACATAGGGATATGTTTCTTGACGCCGGTGGTGATGTGACAGAAGGATTAAGTCTCAACACCCATCTGGGTGCCGGAGTACCGGGCACCGTTGACGGACTGATAACAGCACATACACGTTATGGGAAGATGCCATGGAAGAAGCTGATTCAGCCCGCAATTGATCTGGCACGTAATGGCTACCTGCTTTCAGAGAGAGAGGCAGCATCACTTAACAGTATGCGCACCGTTTTTCTCTCAAGAAACAGTGGTGCCACAGCTTTTGTGAAGGAGGGTGAATGGAAGAAGGGTGATACTCTGCGGCAACCGGATCTGGCGCTGACACTTGAGAGAATAAGAGATTATGGCCGTGAAGGTTTCTATGAAGGTAAAACGGCTGAAATGATTGTAAATGAGTGCAGAAAGGGTAATGGAATAATAACATATCAGGATCTTTCTGAGTACAGGTCAGTATGGAGGACACCTATTGTTGCAGAATATAAAGGTTATGAGATAATATCCATGCCACCACCCTCAAGCGGAGGTGTTGCCCTTCTTCAGCTTCTGGGAATGACAGAGTCTTACGGAATAGACACTATGGGATTTCACACCCCGCAATCAATACATCTTATGATTGAAGCCGAACGACGTGTTTATGCCGACAGGGCTGAGTTTATGGGTGACCCTGATTATGCAGATGTGCCGGTGGCCGGATTATTGAATTCAGAATACCTATCCCAAAGAATGTCAGGATACGACATGATGAAGGCTACACCCTCATCATCTGTATCCCATGGCTCTCCGCAGTTTTATGAAAGTGAAGAGACAACACATTATTCTGTAGCAGATCAGTACGGAAATGCCGTTGCCTGCACAACAACACTGAACAATAGCTATGGCTCAGCAATAGTGACGGAAGGGGCAGGGTTTCTTCTTAATAACGAGATGGATGATTTCTCATCCAAACCCGGAGTGCCAAATCTCTTTGGCCTTACAGGAGGGGAATACAATGAAATACAACCGGGAAAAAGGATGCTTAGCTCAATGACACCAACAATTATTTCAAGGAATGGAAAGCTTTTTATGGTTGTGGGTTCACCAGGCGGATCAACAATCATTACATCGGTCTTTCAGGTGATACTAAACGTCGTCGATTTTGACATGGACATAAGTGCTGCAGTTAATGCCGGCAGATTTCATCATCAATGGCTGCCCGACAGGATTGATATCGAATCCGGAAGGTTTGATACAGTGCTGATTGATAATTTAAAGCATATGGGCTACAATCTCTCTCCGCGTGAGCCAATCGGTAGGGTAGATGCAATACTTGTATCGTCTGATGGCCTTCTGAAGGCAGGGGCAGATATGAGGGGGGATGACACGGCAGCAGGTTTCTAGGATGCCGATTACTGGCACTTTTATCAATTTCAGGAAAAATATTTTCTTTAAACGAAATAAATTAATACTTTTAACAAATTAAAATCCGACATGGTATAATGCCATTGAGGAAACCTAATTTAGTATTTGATAGGTTCAAATATTTATCGACTATGAAAAAACCTCTTCTGATAATTATTATTATTCTGGTACTGATCCTGATATTTCCTGCAATTAACTTTATCAGTTGGGCCTTTCAGGAAAAAAAGCCGGTGAATATGATTATTCTTGATAAAACAGTACCAACCTTTGAAAGGCTAAACCACCGCTCACTTGTCTATGTTCTTACAAGTGAACGCTTTGTAAATAAATCCAAAAAACGTAGTTTCTCAACCAATTGGGACTATTACGGATTTGTTCCTATGAGGCCGGTACGTGAACGCCAGTTCAAAAAAAGAGACTTCCGCGTTGCTGATGTTATGGACATGGCAGAAAAAAATGATGCTTTATATTACACAGATACTTATGGTGTCTATTTTAACGACTGGTATCCGGGGATAAAGAAGACAAGGAGATCACGGAAACTCTATGGAGGACTTAATAATACCGACTGGCTTCTCTTCTCTGAGATGAGAAACCGCAATAAACTTGTAATGCTTGAATACAATACCTTTGATTTTCCAACTGCTGGTCTGGAGAGATTTAAGGTAGAAGGATTGCTGGATATATCCTCAACAGGATGGATAGGACACTATTACTCCTCACTTGATACTCTCTCAAAAGGGTTTCCGGTGTGGATTGCTCCTATGTACAGGAATCAGTACATGAAACCATGGGAGTTTAAAAATGCCGGTATAATTCTTCTGAAGGAGAACAATATAATCGTGCTTGAAGAGGGTACACACCTGAAAAGCGCTATGCCGGTTATAAATACACCGGAAGAGTTTACCTCAGAGTTTAAGGTAGCTGCATCAGTGCCTTTTGACAGGGACTTTGAGATAATAGATCCCGGATCAAACAATGTTATCTCTGAATTCACTATTAATACTTTACCTGCCGGTGATACGCTTCTTGCACTGAACAGACTTACAGCCTCATTCCCGGCAGTGATACGCGAACCGAGGATGGGAAATACCTACTACTTCTCAGGGGATTTCTCAGCCAACAAAATACCATACTGGACATCAAGGATGAAGAATATCAGCCGGTTTAAATCATTATTATACTCAGATAACCCCGACGATGGGAGGAGATTCTTCTGGCTTTATTATAAGCCAATGATAAACAGTATTCTGACAGAGTATAGTTCGAAAGAGAAAAAATAAAAAATCAGAAAACAGGCATACAGCCTGTTTTTTTTATCATGAAAATATCAATCATACAATATGATCCTTTGTGGGAGGCTAAACAATCCAATATGGACAGACTGAAGTCTCTGATGGATAATTCGGAAAGAGACACAGATCTGTTTGTCCTGCCTGAAATGTTCACCACAGGTTTTTCAATGAATGCTATCCAGATGGCAGAGGAGATGAACGGAGAGACTGTGGAATGGATGAAGGGCGAAGCTACTACCAGGAATACAGCTATATGTGGTACTTTGCCGATCAGGGAGAACGAACTGTTTTTCAACAGATTCATATTTATCACTACTGACGGATCACTCTGCCATTACGACAAACGACATCTTCATACCTCCAGTGGTGAACATAATGTATATCATAGCGGCAACCATAAGGTTACATGTGAGTACATGGGAGTAAGGTTCAGTCTGCAGGTGTGTTACGATCTCCGTTTTCCGGTATGGTCGAGAAACAGGGGCGAGGCGGATGTTATAATATACTCAGCCAGCTGGCCCGGCCTCCGTATTCATGCATGGAAATCGCTTCTCATTGCAAGGGCAATAGAAAATCAGTGTTATGTTATCGGAGCCAACAGAACAGGCACTTCACCAGATGGTACATATTATCCGGGTTCATCGATGATAATCGATCCAACAGGTATGATAACTGCCTCTCTGCCAGAGGATAGAGAGGGGGCTGTGACAGCTGTTATAGATATGGACTTTGTCGGTAAGATCAGAAAATCATTACCGGCGCTGGATGATGCTGATGATTTTTCAATAAATATCTGAGGTTATCGGTTCAGAGCCTCGAACAATACCTCTGCAGGATGCTTTGCCTGCCTTCCGGTGCCATCCCTGACATGATGCCTGCAACTGGTCCCGGGAGCAGATATGACCACCCCTTCACCTGCATCCCTTACCTCTGGAAAGAGTACCATTTCCCCGATTTTCATTGCCAGATCATAATGCTCCTTCTCATATCCAAAGGCACCTGCCATACCACAGCACCCTGAAAGTATCTCCCTTACATGGTAATTACGCGGGATAGAGAGTGCCTCAACAGAGATTGCAGAAGAAGAGACAGCCTTCTGCTGACAGTGAACGTGAACCAACACCTGGCACTCATCCTCAGTGAAGTCATTTGAACAGATGTTCCCCTTCCTGCATTCATTGATAATAAATTCCTCGAAGAGAAATACATTGTGAGAAAGCTCTCTGGCTGCCATTTTTATCTCATCTCTCACCAGATCAGGGTATTCATCCCTGAAGCCGAGAATGGCAGATGGCTCAAGACCAATGAGAGGCCTTTCACTGTTTATCAGCGGACTGAAAACAGCCACCTGTTTCTCTGCCGTTTTACGGGCTTTGCGCAGAAACCCCTTTGAAATGAATGTCCTGGCACTTTCAGGATGTGAGATTGTTATTATCTTATAATTAAGGGAGGTAAGGAGCCTGATGGCTGCGATGCCCACTGATGTGTCGTTGTAATTGGTAAACTCATCGATAAAAAGATATACCTCACCAACGGGATTACGAGGATTCAGAGTGTCAAGATTTTGTTTTATCCATTTTCTTAGCGTCATACCTGCCAGCAAAGGTATTGAGCGCTCCTTTGCAAATCCGGTTATCTTCTTAATCATCAGAGAGGTAAGTCGGTTTGATGCAAAAAAGTTATAAAACCAGGAAACAGGTGAAAGTAGTGAGTTCAGATGTGGCAGATGGGCAATGAGCCATGTTCTGAGCGAGACACCCTTAATATCGTTCCAGTGCTGAAGAAATTCAGACTTCAGTTTGGCCATATCAACCTCAGAGGGGCATTCACTTTTGCAGCCTTTGCATGCCAGGCAGTTGTCAAGAACCTCATAAACAAGAGTGTCAGCCCAGGGGTCGGAAGATGTGTTGAATATCTCCCTGATAGTGTTTGCGCGGGCCCTGGTGGTCATTTTCTCGTGGCTTGTAGCCATGAACGTAGGGCACATTGTGCCTCCGGCAGAGACACTCTTCCTGCAGTCTCCTGAACCGTTGCATTTCTCAGCTGCTCTGATAAACCCTCCCGAAGAGGAGAAGTCGAACCATGTTTTGGGTTCAGTAATCAGCTTTCCGGGGATGTATCTAAGTGATTCATCCATAGGAGGGGTGTCGGTTATTTTACCCGGATTGAATATATTCTGCGGATCAAAGCCTCTTTTAAGTTCTATGTTAAGCTCATAGTTCCTGCTTCCGATAACAATTGGAATGAACTCACCCCTGAGACGACCATCGCCATGTTCGCCACTCATTGAACCACGGTATTTTTTTACTATTCGAGCGGTCTTTTCGGCAATTATACGCATTAATCCAACCTCAGCCGGATCCTTAATGTTCAATACTGGTCTGATGTGCAACTCCCCTGTGGCAATATGGGCATGATAGACCGACTCTTTTCCCAGCTGACGAAGCATATCCTCAATCTCATCAACAAAATCACCGAGCTTGTGAACATTAACGGCGCAGTCTTCAATGAGTGACAGAGGCTTTGCATCCCCTTTCATGTTTGAGAGTACTCCAAGGCCGGCTTTTCTGAGATTCCAGACTTTTGACACATTGCTCCCAGATACAAGAGGGAAGGCGTATCCAAGACCCTTACTGCGCATCTCTCTCTCCATCTCTGAGGCAATGGCGGTGATCTCCTCCATTGTATCTGCACAGAATTCCACAATAACAATAGCTCCTGGTGTACCCTCAATAAAAAAACGGTTTTTAAGCTGACCCGGGCTCTTCTCAGAAAGCTTTAGTATCTTGTCGTCCATCATCTCAACAGCCTGTGGATTATAATCCAGTGCAATAAGGTTGGCCCTGAAGGCATCTCTTCTTTCATGGAGATGTACACAAGATAAAGCCTTCACGGGCGGAGGAAGTGGTACAAGCCCCAGCTTCAGCTCGGTTACAATTGCAAGCGTTCCTTCAGATCCGGCAATGAGCTTTGAAAGGTTTAAGTTATAACTACTCTTACTGTCAAATGGTTTGCTGCCTGCAATAACATCAAGTGCATAGCCGGTGTTCCTCCTTTGCACTGAGGGTTCAGGATATCCGTCAGCAATTGATATGAGGTTTTGCCCGTCACTTAATATATGGTCTATGGCCCTGTATATATCACCCTCCTTGCTGTCTGATGCCAGCTTCTCACGGTATTCTTCAGTGTCAATCTCTCTGAAGAGAGCCTCAGATCCGTCTGAGAGTATTACTCTTGCTTCAATTATATGATCTCTTACTGACCCATAAACAAGGGAATGCAGTCCACAACCATTATTACCGGTCATGCCCCCGAGGTTGCACCTGTTTGATGTGGATGTCTCCGGACCGAAAAGTAACCCATACGGACGCAGAAAGGCGTTCAGTTCATCGGGTACCACTCCAGGTTGAAGCCTTACCCATTTTTCCTCGGTATTCAGCTCTAAAATTTTTGTAAAATACCTGGAAAGATCTGCAACAATGCCACTTCCCACAACCTGTCCGGCAAGAGAGGTTCCGGCAGCCCTGGGTATTATCCCAACATTGTTATCTGACGCAAAATGAACCAGCCTTCGGATATCCTCAACACTTCCGGGATAAGATACAGCAAAGGGCTTTTGCCTGTATACGGAGGCATCGGTAGAGTATAATATGCGGGAGAGCTCATCTATAAGAATCTCACCATCAAAAGATCTCCTTAGAGACTCTATTGCCTCATCAGTAATTTGTTCCACCATAAAACAGGATATAATTATCCTCAAAAATATGTATTAGTAGCTTCTCGCGCCATTTATAAACAGATATATTTTGGACCCGATCTATATATTCTTCAAAATCTGATAATAATCATAAAAAGATATATATCTGCTACGACTTTTTTTTTGTACTTTTAGAATCGGTAATAATTTTTATTAATTTATTGATATACAATGGAATTGCTTGAAAGAATTAAGCACAATGCGAAGCAACACAATATGCGCATTGTACTGCCTGAGGGTACTGAGGAGAGAAACATAAAGGCTGCTGATGTAGCACTGGCCGAGGGTCTTGCACAGATTATCCTTATAGGAAACCCTGAGGAGATAAAGGCGCTTGCTCAGAAATATGATCTTAAGAATATTACAAAGGCAACCATCATTGATCCGAAAAGTCATGCAAGGAAGGAAGACTATATTAATCTCATGGTTGAACTTCGTAAGAGTAAGGGACTGACCAGGGAAGAGGCATCAAGGCTGATAGAGGATCCTCTTTACCTTGGAGTGATGATGATCAAGAGCGGGGATGCTGACGGAGAAGTTTCAGGAGCTGATCATGCAACAGGTGACGTTCTCAGGCCGGCATTCCAGTATGTCAAGACTGCGCCAGGTATTTCTGTTGTTTCAGGGGCATTTATAATGATACTGAAAGACAAGGAGTTTGGTGCAGATGGCATCCTGGTGTTTGCTGACGGTGCGGTTCATCCTGATCCGACTGACAGGGAGCTGGCAGAGATAGCTGTTGCCACAGCACGTACGACAAAAGCCATAGTAGGGGTTGAGCCAAAGGTGGCACTGCTGAGCTTCTCAACAAAAGGGAGTGCAAAACATGCCATGGTTGATAAGGTGGTGAATGCTACCAGGATGGCAAAGGAGATGGCGCCTGAATTTGAATTTGACGGTGAGCTACAGGCAGATGCTGCCTTAATTGCTGAGATAGGTGTAAAGAAGGCCCCGGGCAGTACGATTGCAGGTAGCGCAAATGTACTGGTCTTCCCTAACCTTGAGTCAGGCAATATTGCCTATAAACTGGTACAGCGCCTGGCCCATGCCGAGGCAATCGGACCGGTACTTCAGGGAATGGCTGCACCTATCAACGATTTATCAAGAGGGTGCTCTGTAAGTGATATAGTTAACGTAATAGCAATAACAGCCAATCAGGCTGCAGGACAAAAAAAATAAAGGGGAATCATGATCATTCTTGTATTAAACTGTGGAAGTTCATCAATCAAGTACCAGCTTACTGACATGACCGATAACAATTCGGTTGTTCTTGCAAAGGGGCTTGTTGAGAGGATAGGGATAACTGACGGCATACTAACACATAAGCCGTCTGGTAAGGAGCCATATAAGGTGGTTACTGACATTCCGGACCATACTGTGGGAATAAATATGTTGATGGAGGCACTTCTGAGCCCGAAACATGGTGTTATCAAAGATGTACATGAGATAAAGGCAGTTGGTCATCGTGTGGCACATGGCGGAGAAAATTTCAAGGAGAGCGTACTCATTGACAATGATGTGAAGAAAGAGATTGAGAAATGCGGAGAGCTGGCACCACTTCATAACCCTGCTCACCTGAAAGGAATCTTCTCAGTGGAGAAAATCCTTCCGGGAATACCTCAGACTGCTGTCTTTGATACTTCCTTCCATCAGACGATGCCAGACTTTGCATATATGTATGCAATTCCTTATGAATATTATGAAAAATACCGCATAAGGAAATATGGCTTTCATGGTACCAGCCATAAATTTGTTGCCACAAAGGCATGTAAGATTCTTGACAAAAATATCGATGACATGAAGATCATAACCTGTCATCTTGGCAACGGAGCCTCAATTACAGCAATCGACAAGGGAGCTTCGGTAGATACTTCAATGGGATTCACCCCGGTAGACGGACTTATTATGGGAACCAGAACCGGTGAGATAGATCCTGGCGTTCTTTTGTATCTTGCAGATAAAGAAGGTCTTAGCGTTAGCGGCGTTAACAATCTAATAAATAAGAAGAGTGGTGTTGCCGGCATTTCCCAACTCTCATCCGATATGAGGGACCTTGAAACTGCCTCAATTGAAGGTAATCCGCTGGCAATACTTGCCCTCAGGATGTATTCATACAAGGTCAAGAAATTCATTGGTGCCTACGCTGCGGCAATGAATGGACTGGACCTGCTTATCTTTACAGGAGGCGTCGGGGAGAATGACTTCAATATGAGGAAGATGATCTGTAAAGATATGGAGTATATGGGCATCAGGATTGATGAAGAGGTCAACCATGGCATAAAAGGAAAGGATCTTGTTTTTTCTTCAGCCGATTCAAAGGTTGAGGTTATGGTTGTTACAACAGATGAGGAATATGTAATTGCCTCAGATACAAAGAGTATAGTAGAGAAACTATCATAAAACCAAAAGAAGACACTTATGGCCCTGAAACATCTTTCAGAGTTTAAGAATCTCCTTGGCAACCAGCACAGGCAACGGCTTGTGCTGGCTGCTGCCCAGGATCAGAATGCACTTGCCGCCGTGATGAAAGCTGCCGGCGACAATCTTGTAGAACCTATTCTTGTTGGAGACAGGGAAGAGCTTTTAAAGATAGCTCAGGACTGTTCTTTTGACCTGTCAGACATACGGATGGTTCATGAACCAGACATAGATCAGGCTACCGAGATATCAGTAAAAATGGTCAGAAGCGGGCAAGCTGATGTCCTTATGAAGGGCAAGGTAGGCACTTCGACACTGCTTCGGGCAGTATTGAACAAGGAATGGGGGCTTCGTTCAGGATCCCTTCTCTCACATATTGCTTTTTTTGAGGTAGAGGCATATCATAAAATCATTGCAGTTACTGATGTGGCAATGAACATTGAGCCCAATCTTCAGGATAAAATAGCAATAGTAAATAATTCAGTAAAGTGCCTTAACAAACTAGGCTATGAACTTCCCAAAGTAGCAATCCTGGGTGCTGTTGAGAAGGTAAATGAGAGTATGCAGGCAACTCTCGATGCAGCCCTGTTGTCAAAAATGAATCAAAGGGGCCAGATAAACAACTGCATTATCGACGGCCCCCTCGCCTTCGATAATGCAATAAGCCTTGAGAGTGCCATCCATAAGGGTATAAAGAGTGAGATAGCAGGAGACACCGACCTGTTGCTTATGCCCGACATTGAGGTGGGTAATGTGCTTTATAAGTCGCTGGTATTCTTTGCAAAAGCTAAAGTCGCAGCAGTAATCCTCGGTGCAATAGCACCAATCATACTTACTTCAAGAAGTGATTCTGATGAGGCAAAGTATGACAGTATCATGCTTGCAGCAGCTATCTCAAGAAAAGAGACAATATGATAAATACACTTGGCGGCCTGGCCTCATATGTGAGATCGTCCGCAAGAAAATTCAGGATCGCTGTTGCCTGGGCACAGGATCCTAATACAATAGGTTCATTGTATAGGGCTGTAGATGAGGGGTTTGCTGAAGCAATACTGATAGGCGACAGAAAGGCAATAATAGGAACCTGTATTTCCTGTGGGTTTGATACCTCACTCTTCAGGATTATCCACGCAGAAGATGAGATAGAAGCATCAGCAAAGGCAGTTGAGATGACTGTCAATGGCGATGCTGATATTGTTATGAAAGGACTGGTTGGTACCGACAAATTTCTGAGGGCTGTGATGAACAAGGAAAAGGGTCTGCTGCCACCAGGTTCTGTTATGAGTTATGTATGTGCAATTGAAGTTCCTAAATATAAGAAACTGCTGTTTGTAACAGATACGGCAGTGATACCATTCCCTACATTAAGCCAGAAGGTAGCGATGGCCGACTACGCAATATCCATCGCCCGCCGTTTTGGAATAGACAAACCCAAGGTAGCACTCATCGGCGCATCAGAAAAGGTGAGTGATCATTTTCCAAATACCCTTGATTACAGTGAGATGTGCAGAATGGCAGGCGAGGGACGTTTTGGTGAATGTATCATGGACGGTCCGCTTGACCTTTTTCTTGCCTGTGACCCGGAGAGTGTAAAAATAAAAAAAGTGACAACACCCGTCAATGGCGATGCCGATGTGCTTCTCTTTCCCTCACTGGAATCATGTAATCCTTTTTATAAAAGCCTTATGCTTTTTGCCGGCAGTGAACTTGCAGGTATAATATGCGGCACAAATAAACCAGTGATAGTTATGTCAAGAAGCGAAAGTGAATTGTCAAAGTATTACTGTATAACCCTTGCCTGTTTGATGGCATCATGATATACGATATGGAAAACAACCTTATACTTGCTGTTAACCCGGGATCGACATCGACAAAGTTTGCACTTTTCAAAGGTGAAGAGGTACTGTTTGAGATGACCCTACGTCATGAAAAGGATGAAATTGAACGGTATGATAAGATGACAGACCAGTTCTCTTTCAGGAAAAACATGATAGTTGATGCCCTGAATGAGAAAGGAATAGATATAAGCACTATTGATGCCGTGGTTGGACGCGGAGGGTTGGTTAACCCTATAGAATCGGGTATATATGAGGTAAATGACCTGATGGTACTGCATCTGACGGAGGCGATAAACGGAGAGCATGCAAGTAACCTTGGGGCATTGATCGCCAGAGATATAGCCCGGGAATACCCTGGCATAAAAGCCTATATCGTTGATCCTGTGGTGGTGGATGAAATGGAACCTGTCGCACGTCTTGCCGGTCATCCTCTTTTCAGTCGTAAATCTATCTTTCATGCCTTGAACCAGAAGGCAGTGGCAAGAATTTACGCTGCTTCACAGGGTAGAAGATATGAGGATATGAATCTTGTGATTGCCCATATGGGAGGAGGCATAAGCGTGGGAGCCCATCGTAAAGGAAGGGTTATAGATGTGAATAATGCACTTAACGGTGATGGACCCTATTCTCCTGAACGCTCCGGAGGATTACCGGCCGGACAACTTGCTGACCTGTGCTTCAGCGGCAAATACACCCACAAAGAGATAAAATCAATGATCACCGGGAGAGGCGGTATGGTAGCTTACCTTGGAACCAACAGCTTTAAGGATATTTGTGAGAAAGCAGAGGCAGGTGACTGTGAGTCTGAGAGAATACGTACCGGAGCATCATACCAGATTGGAAAAGAGATAGGGGCTATGGTAGCTGTACTTAATGGTGATGTAGATGCAATAATCCTTACCGGCGGAATGGCCTACCAAAAGAACAATACAGAAAAAATAGCGGAGATGGTGAGCTCATTTGCCCCTGTGGTTGTATATCCCGGTGAAGATGAACTCAAAGCACTTGCATATAACGGTCTGCTGGCAATAACAGGCAAGGTCGAAGTAAAGGACTATAAGGGATAATATCGAAAATGTACCATATTGCATATTCACGATGCAATATGAACCAAATACTATTTAAAACTTCCTAAGGAACATTCTTGGCAACAGGTATTACCTTGCCATTGAAGTATTTATTCCCGTTTAATGCAAAATCAGAAATAAACTCAGCAATCTCAACTGCTGTCATTGATGCCGTATACTTAGGGAAAGCCTTTTTTAACATATCAGTAGATACAGAGCCCAGTGCCAGACAGTTAAAGGCGATGCCATCTTCCTGATATTCAGTGGCCAGACACTCTGTCAATACAGCCAGGGCACCCTTGGTTGCACTATATACTGACAGACCCTTGAATTTACTGCTTCCCTGAAATCCACCCATACTTCCTATATTCACAACATGAGAGCCTCTTTTCATCATCGGAAGCATTAACTGTATGATTAATGCCGGAGAATAAAAATTCACATCAATGATGTCAGAAATCTCACCGTCGCTTAATTCCCTGAACGGTTTGTTTATCAATAATCCGGCATTATTGATAAGTATGTCCACACTCTCCATATTGTCTTTTACCGCATTTTTAAGCTTTTTACGGGTTTCAGTTGTTTTTCTTATATCGAGTGCCAGAGGTATAATATTTTTATGCTCAGCAGCCTCTGACAGGCTTAAAAGGGCTGTTTTGTTCCTTGATACTGCAATTATTTTATTTGAATCATCTTCAGAAAGATGAATGGCAATTTCTCTTCCAATTCCGGCTGAGGCACCGGTAATAATGATATTCATTTGATATACAGGTAGTTATTTGAACAAGTGTCTATTTAATTACAATCAATTACGGTAAATGTACTAATTTTCACTTTATTTGTATCCATAAACGAGAACAAATGAGGGTCAGGCTAATCGGACTTCTGCTTTTTCCACTTATGTCAATAAACCTGTATTCCCAGGCAGAAAAGAATGATAAACCATCAGTTTCACAGCGTACCTTCTTCGGTGGGTCATTTTCACTTCAGCTGGGTACAGTGACAAATATAGATATGGCACCAGTGGTTGGATTCTGGCTGTTACCGCGATTAAACATAGCAGCAGGACCCTCATTTCAGTTTTACAGCGACAGGTATGACAGAACGATAATATACGGCGGAAGGAGCTATACCCAGTTCTACCTGGTACAGGACCTTGATAACATAATACCTGCCGGAACACACCTGGGACTTTTCATTCAGGGTGAATACAAAATATTAAGCCTTAAGAGATCGTTCTTTGATTATACATCAGGTAATGACGGCAGATTTGTGGAGCATTATTTTCAGGCTGGAGCAGGTGTTGCCCAGCCAATTGGTCCCGGTGCTGCAGTTGAGTTTTCTGTATTATGGGTTCTGAATGACCCGGAATATGATTTTTATGGCACACCTGAGGTCAGGATTAGCATGATCTTTTAATGCAAATAAAGTATGTAAATTATCAATTAAACAAATAATTATGAAGTTAAAAAAAGACACTGTAGTATCTCTTGTCTATTCGTTACACGAGGGCGGAAAAGATGGCAAAGAGTTGGAGAGCGTAAACGAGTCGTCACCATTGACCTTTATCTTCGGATCGGGAAGACTGCTTCCTGCTTTTGAGGCTAACCTCGACGGAAAGGAGAATGGTTCTGATTTTGAATTTGCACTCACAGCCACAGATGCATATGGAGATAGAAGAGAGGAGATGGTGGTCAACCTCCCGAAAAATATTTTTGAGGATGAAGGCAAACTGAATACTGAGATATGCTTCGTGGGCAACTCCGTCCCCATGATGGATGCTCATGGAAACAGAATGGTAGGGGTAGTGACTGAGATAGCCGATTCATTCGTTGCAATGGATTTCAACCATCCGCTGGCAGGAGTGGACCTCTACTTCACAGGCAAAGTGATTGACGTAAGAGAGGCAACCAGGGAAGAACTGGATTCATTAAACGGAGGCTGCTCATCATGCGGCAGCAAAGAGAGTGGTTGCTCAGGATCATGTTCATAATAAAAGCAGAATAATTTACCATGTTTAAAAAGAGAGACAATTTTGTCTCTCTTTTTTTTACACGTTATAGATTCTTCCCCGTAAATTTCCTTCTGACAACCGATTCATTACTTTGACATGTAACTGAATTTTGTCCTTATAGCCATGAAATACAATGCATTATAAGGATAATGACCAGCAATTAACCCCTCCAGAATCGGATTTTCGGAAACGCCTGCCCATCTGCCTGCAAATTATCCAGGCAAAGTCCTCTCAGTCTTTTCTATGATCAGTCTGTATCTCAGCCTGATTAAAAACATGCAATAAATCTCAGCCCGACATGTAGAAAAGTAAATCCAACCACTGAATTACAAATGTAAACGACGAAAGATATAATGCCTATAGAACATAGGTTACAAAAGTAAATCAACAATGCATTACAAAAGTAACCACAACTAAACAGATCAATTAAAGAAGCTATAATATATTGTAAATCAATATCATAAAATTAGTCATATTAAGTATTGATGAGATAAGGTTACTCTTATTCATTGAAATTACTACAAAAACCTTTAGAAATACGTTATAATATCTTGATAATCAGTAATCATATATAACTAAACTAAACTAATAGTATAGATTATTACCACTATTATCATACCAAAAACAGATAGTTTTCTAATAATTAAATGCTCTGTGTATATTAAAAATGCATTATGGATTACAAAAGTAAATATCATAAAGTTACAAGTGTAATATATATTTCAATTACATTTGTAATGCAATAAATTAATGGATATGAAAGACAGAATACAACGTTTTCTGCAGAGTGAAAACAAGAGTTATGCTCAGTTTGCTGAAGAGATTGGAGTACAGGCTTCTGGTATTTCGCATATTTTATCGGGAAGGAATAATCCAAGTCTGGATTTTGTATTAAAAATGCTGTCTAAATACCCTGCCCTTTCATCAGAATGGCTCTTATTTGGCAGAGGATCAATGTATAAAACAATATCACAGCCCACATTATTTGACAATGATGAATCGTTACAGTCAAATATTGTTGGGAATATCAATACCGGAGCCGAAATATCCGGTTCTGACGAGGTTGTGGATAGACCTAAAGAGATGCCTGAAGAGGTGACAAGCGAAAAGAAGTTGTTGAATGAAAAGAGAGGTGTTGTTATTGAAAAGGTTTTATTTATCTATTCTGATAAAACCTTTACCGAGTATACCCCTTCATAACTATATCAATTTGCTTATTTTTGTCAGAAAAATGTTGTGCCGATGGGTAAACGTGTAGAAGATCTTATTATACTGGCCAATAGACAGATAAATCAGGGGTTCTTTTTACTGGAGGCAAAATCGCTGATTGGTTTGCCGGTGATACTTCCGGGGCAGTTTCTTCAGGTTAGGGTTGATAATGCGCCGCAGACTTTTTTGCGCAGGCCGCTTTCTGTGCATGATGTAAATTATGAGCGTGATTCAGTCTCTCTCCTGGTACAGGTTCTTGGTGAGGGTACCAGGATGCTTTCCGGACTAAAGCCAGGTGATACATTGAATGTTATCTATCCTCTTGGTAATTCTTTTACTTTGCCTGGTAAGGGAGAGAGAGTGATGCTTGCCGGAGGTGGATGTGGGATGGCTCCTTTGCTTTATCTCGGACGGAAAGCACGTGAATGTGGAGCTGAGGTATCAGTAGCACTGGGCTTCAGAAACAGCAGCAGGATTCTTGATTTCTCAGAGTTCAGGAAGATCGGTGAAGTGTTTATTGCCACTGAAGACGGAACAGAGGGCACCAGGGGCTTTATAACGGACATTCCTGCTTTCAGGGAGAGCAACTGGGACCGTATCTATTGCTGTGGCCCGGAGCCTATGATGAAAAGCATAGCCAAGGCTGCAGGAGAAAGAGATATCTTCTGTGAGGTATCTCTGGAGAATCTTATGGCATGTGGTATAGGAGCATGCCTTTGTTGCGTCGTAAACACATCTGAAGGGCATGTTTGTACATGTACAGAGGGCCCGGTATTTAATATCAGAACCTTATTATGGTAGATCTCTCTGTTAAAATAGGAAAATTAGTATTGAAGAACCCGGTTATGACTGCTTCCGGAACCTTTGGTTACGGAGCCGAGTTTGATGATTTCTTTGATGTTTCATCCCTGGGAGCTATTATTGTCAAGGGGACCACTTTTGAACCTCGTGAGGGAAATCCATACCCTCGTATGGCTGAAACGCCATCTGGCATGTTAAATGCAGTAGGTTTGCAGAACAAGGGTATTGATTATTTTGAAACTAAGATATACCCTGTGATAAGCCGATATGAAACTAATGTAATTGTTAATGTAAATGGAAGTAATATTGATGATTATGTGCAACTTACAAAAAGAATAGAGAAGCTTGAAAACATACCGGCCATTGAGCTGAACATATCTTGTCCCAATGTCAAAATGGGAGGCATGGCTTTTGGCACCAACACTGTTTCAGCACGAGAGGTGATTCGTGCAGTACGTGATGTCTATTCCAGGACACTTATTGTAAAGTTATCTCCTAATGTAACCAACATAGCTGAATTTGGAGTTATTGCCCAGGAAGAGGGCGCAGATGCAGTATCTCTTATTAACACTCTTTTGGGTATGGCCATTGACATAAAAGAACGCAGGCCAAAGCTGTCGACTGTAACCGGAGGTCTTTCGGGTCCGGCTGTAAAGCCTGTTGCCCTCAGGATGGTATGGCAGACTGCAAAGGCAGTATCAATTCCTGTTATTGGCATTGGTGGCATAATGAATGCAGATGATGCTGTTGAGTTCATACTGGCAGGTGCTTCAGCAGTTCAGGTTGGCACTGCCTCCTTTATCAACCCTGTTACCGCCAGCGAGGTGGTAAAAGGCATAGCTGAATATCTCCAACTTAATGGCTTCCACTCCCCGGGTGATATCGTTGGAAATATTAAAATATGAGCATTTGGGTCAGACTATTGTCAAAACTTAATTTTTTTCATTTTTAGCCGCTGTTTTTAAGGTTTATGTTAAAAATCATGTAAATTATATGGTTTTAACTTTACATTTGCAGTAAACCAAGTAAAACCAAAAACAAAACATAATGAAAGAAATCATTTCAGATAGTTTACAAATTGACAACCTGGACAGGAAGATTCTGGATATTATCACCAAGAATGCACGCATACCATACCTTGAGGTTGCACGCGATTGTAATGTATCAGGTGCCGCAATACACCAGAGAGTACAGCGCCTGATAAGAATAGGGGTGATAAAAGGCTCTGAGTTTAAAGTCGACCCGGTAATGGTGGGATTCCGTACATGTGCATACATAGGTCTTTTTCTGGATAACCCGGGAAAATACA
>QKCK01000273.1 GCA_003245695.1 Bacteroidota bacterium
ATATTCCGTATAAAACACTCAATACCCGTAGCGTCGGTAAGAGCTCATCTTATCCCCAGGGTTATAGATAAGCTACGTGAATATTACCCCCAGTTTGTTCCTGGCGATAACGTGTTTAAAACAAGCTTTGAAAACATAGGCAGTGTCTTTCATCCTGCCTTGTGTGTACTTAATTCAGGCTGGATAGAACATGACATTGATTATCAGTTCTATCGCGAGGGGGCAACACTGTCAGTAACACAGGTGCTTGAGAAGATTGACAACGAGAGGGTAGCGGTTGCTGAGGCTCTGGGTATAAGGGCTATCACTGCACGCCAGTGGCTTTATATGGCTTACAGTGCTGCCGGCGACACTCTCTTTGAAGCTATGCAGAAGAATGCCGGGTACCGGGGCATACTTGCTCCACGGACTCTCAAGATGCGGTATATAGAGGAAGACATACCCTATAGTCTTGTTCCTATAGCCTCTGTTGGAGCGAAGTTCAATGTGCCGACACCGACAATCAACTCAATAATTCACCTGGGCTCACAGCTAAACTCATCAGACTATATGGCTGCGGGACGCACTGTTGATACTCTTGGTATCAGAGATCTTTCGCTGAGAGATCTGAGACTTATTGCTATAGGAGAGGCACTGTCATAATAGCATTATGCTGTTCTGCCTTTGCCAGCCTGTCACCCGAGGAATAGTAAACATATAAAACGGATGTTATGAAGACAATCATTGGTGCAGCATTAGGCAATTGTGTTCATGTGAGCGGGTTGGAGCATTTTCTCTCTCTGGCAGAGGAGGAGGGATACCAGACTCTATCTCTCGGTCCGGCAGTGACAGTGAAGAAGCTGGTGGAGGTAGTGAAGAAGCGGCGTCCTTCTATGGTGGCTGTAAGCTACAGACTGACGCCCGGGACGGCTGAAGCCCTTTTTCATGAGCTGAATGATGAGATATCATCTGGCGGACTTAATAAGATACCCGTGATATTTGGTGGGACACCTCCGGTAGCCAGGGTGGCAAGAGAGACAGCCATTTTTGCTGCCGTCTTTGACGGGACAGAGTCCATTGATATCCTGAAGGCTTTTCTGCGCGGTGATAAAGGAGATGTAAGAGAGGTTAAGCATGCTGACACACTGGTAGACCGTATCAGTCAGCGCTATCCATATCCTTTGCTGCGTCATCATTTTGGGAGGCCGACTATGGGTGAGACCATTGATGGTGCTGCCAGGATTGCTGAGGCAGGCCTCCTTGATATCTTATCAATAGGCCCTGATCAGAATGCCCAGGAACATTTCTTTAACCCTGATCAGATGGATCATGCGCAGGATGGTGCAGGAGGAGTGCCCATAAGAAGTGCTGAGGATCTTGCAGCTATCTACCGAAGCACCCGTTGTGGCAATTATCCTCTGGTGCGTTGTTATTCAGGCACCCGCGATCTTATCAGATGGGCTGAGATGAGTGTTGACACAATAAACAATGCCTGGGCTGCAGTACCTCTATGCTGGTACAGCGTTATGGATGGTCGTTCGTCACGAACGCTGGAAGAGGCGATGACAGAGCATCAACAGGTGATGCGCTGGTATGCTGTCAGGGGTATTCCGGTTGAGGTGAATGAATCACATCAATGGAGTCTGCGCGATGCACACGACTCACTGGCAGTGGCAATGGCCTTTCTTGCTGCCTATAACGCCCGTAAGATGGGCGTCAGTAATTATATCTCACAGTATATGTTTAACACCCCACCAGCAACAAGACCAGCAATGGATATAGCCAAGATGCTTGCAAAGAACGAGATGATAGAGAGCCTGTCAGATGACTCTTTCAGAGTATTCAGGCAGGTGAGAGCCGGACTGGCACATTTCTCATCAAGCCCCTCTTTTGCACAGGGACAGCTGGCAGCATCAGCCGTGGTGAGCCTGTCTCTCAAGCCTCATATACTCCATGTGGTGGGATTTAGCGAAGGCGATCATGCTATATTGCCTGATGAACTGATACATAGCTGTAATATTGTTCATGGTGTTTTACATGATGTGCTTTATGGAATGCCCGACCTTACATCATCTGCGGAAGTGGTGAACAGGAAGAATGAACTCATTGATGAGGCTGGCAGACTGCTAAACGCTATCAGGGAGATTGGTGTGTCACACAGCGATGACCCCTGGTCAGACCCCTTTACCATTTCAAGGGCAATAAAGACAGGCCTTCTCGATACTCCCCATTTCCACGGTAATACTCATCTGTGTGGGAAGATAAAGACAAAAGTGATAGAGGGAGCCTGTTATGCCGTTGATAATGAGACAGGGAATATTCTTAATGAAGCTGATAGAATTATCAGGCTGGATAAGGCCTCTTGAATCAGTCACAGTGTTAAACCAAAAAGTAATATCATGGCAGCCATAGCAGGTGTTTCAAAAGAGAACTCAAAACTGAAAGTATCAGCGATGCTCTCAAAAATGAGTCACAGAGGTGCAGCAAAAAAGACTCTTCTTGAGAAGGAGGGTACAACAGTTGGTATTACCTGGAATGATCATGAAGATAAAAATGTCACGGCTTATCTGACTAATGATATCGTCTGTGACTATAAGAGACCGGGTCATTTCGCATGGGCCAAGCCGGAGGATGGATTATTTACTTTATATCGTGATGAACTTGGTGTTACACCACTGTATTATGGCTGGGATAGTGATGATACTTTTTACTTCGCCTCTGAGGTGAAGGCTTTGGTTTCTTTTGTGGAGAGCGTAAAGGAGCTCCTTCCGGGAAACACCTTTAATGGCAGGGAGATGAAGGAGTATTTTCAGCTCGGCTCTCTCCGCCAGGAGCAGGTGTCAGACCCCGTCAAAACGGCATATACTCTAAAGAGCCTCCTTGACGACTCTGTTAAATTCTCTCTAAACGCTGACAGAATGGGTTCATGGCTCTCAGGCGGACTTGACTCCAGTGCTATATGCGCTATCGCGTCACAGTATATTAACCCCCTTGTCACCTTTGCAGCAGGGGTGGAAGGTGCTCCTGATCTGGAGTATGCACGTATGGCAGCTGACTATCTTGGTACTGAACATCATGAGGTGATTGTCAGCTTACAGGAAATGTTATCAGCACTCCCGGAGGTCATCTATCATCTTGAGTCATTTGATGCCCTGCTGGTTCGCTCCAGCATAACCAATTACCTGGCGGCCAAAGAGGCATCACAATATGTGTCAGAGGTATTCTCAGGTGAAGGAGGCGATGAATTGTTTGCCGGATACGAATATCTTAAGGCATTGCCCCGCGACCTGTTGCCGTATGAACTGACGAAGATTACCGGTGATCTCCATAATACTGCCCTGCAGAGAGTCGATCGCTGCTCATCAGCTTTCGGCACTACAGCTCATACTCCTTTCCTTGATCCTGATGTTGTGAAATATGCCTTCTCCATACCTGTTGGTTATAAGCTCAATGGAACCACTGAGAAGTGGATCCTGCGCAAAGCGCTTGATGGACACCTGCCTGAACCGGTGCTGAACCGGCCTAAGGCCAAGTTCTGGGAGGGCGCCGGAGTCAAGGAACTGGTGTCATCATACGCTGAAGATACCATCACCGATAGCGACTTCAGTAAGAACCGCCTTCTCCCTAATGGCTGGAACATAAACACAAAAGAGGAGCTGTTGTATTATTATATCTTTAAAGAACATTTCGGTTCTGAAATTGACCTCTCATGGATAGGTCGTACAGAAGGCAGCCCGGTAAAATGATGTCATAAGAAACCTGATGATGCCATTGTTTGCTCACTCATATTCATTGTCCATTTTTTTTCTTATTCATTGACAAAGAGATTAAGTATCCCGGCTATCTGTCTCTGGTCCCTGATGTTGAAACGGGCGTTGGTGGGTTTTGCACCTACTTTTATGGTTATACCGTTTTCCGGCAATGCCCTGAACAGATCTTCATCGGTGCGATCGTCTCCTGCAGCAAGGACGAAGTCGTAACTGCCATTTCTGAGAAGGGTTGCGGCAATAGTGCCCTTGTCGTAAAGCATGCTTTTTATTTCAAGTACCTTGTCTCCTTCCATAATCTGAAGCTTGTCTTCACTCTTAAGTATTGACGAGAGTGAGTTCCTGAGGTCATTTATCCTCAGGGAAATGATCTCGTCTTCGGCGTTGCGGTAGTGCCATGCCAGTGATGCCTGTTTCTCCTCAATGACAGAGCCGCTGCACTTATCAACGTAATCATCCATCAAAGGCAGTACCTTGCTCTTCCATGAGAGATCAATACTCACTGTGGTATTCCATTCTCTGTCAGGGTATTTGATGTAGTAACCATGCTCTGCCACAAGGATGGCGTTCAACCCATTGAATTGTTTATCAAGAAACTCTTTATTGCGTCCGCTGATTATCACTACCACATTATTCTTATCTGATATTATCTTTTTCAGAGCATCCCTGATTGTCTCGCTCAATACGGCCATCTCTGGTGTATTGGCAATAGGAGTAAGGGTGCCGTCATAATCGAACATGAGCAGATGTCTGTCAGTTTTTTTATACTCTTCCTTAAGCTGGCTCATTATCGTGGCATCCATGTATTTTGACTGCAAGGAGTCTTGTTCTCTCTTTACCTCTTGTACCTGGTTGAAGAAATCTTTTGTCCAGGTGAAGACATTATACCGGGATAGTCTGTTCTGCATTTTTTGGACCTTTATCTCCTTCTCCTCCTCGGGCATGGTGAGTGCGCGGTTTAATGAGTCTGCTATCTCGTCAGCATCGGTGGGGCTAATGATTATCGCTTCACTCAGCTCGCTTGCAGCACCGGCCATCTCACTCAGGATGAGCATGCCATAATGTTCCTTCTGGCATGCTATATATTCCTTGGCAACAAGATTCATTCCGTCACGAACCGGCGTAATGAGCCCCACATCACTCATGTTGTATATGGCAACCAACTCATTGAACGGTATTGATTTATACTGGTAGGTGATAGGTATCCAGCTGAGATTATTGTATCTGCCATTTATCCTTCCAACAGTGGCTTCTATCTCCTTTTTGATCTTGCGATAACCATAAATATTATCTCTTGATGGTATTACTATCATGTTGAAGATTACCTTGTAGTGCCACTCAGGATACTTCTCGAGGAATCTCTCATAAGCTTTCAGCCGGTATAAAAACCCTTTTGAATAATCCAACCTGTCAATTGAGAAGACCAGTTTATTGTTTCCGATATGACTTCTTAATTTGTTTTTGCAGTTGATTGTTTTTTTTGTCACACAGGCATTATGGAATTTATCATAGTCGATACCTATTGGGAATGTGTCTGCTTTGCAGAGACGATCATCTATCATTATGTAGTTTCGTTCAACCTTATATCCCAGGGTTCTTTTTACTGACTTGATAAAATGTTGGGTATAATCGTTTGTATGAAATCCGATTGTATCAGCTCCGGTCATCCCTGAGAGTATTTGTTCTCTCCATTTGGTCGGAAGAAGCCTGAATAACTCGAAAGAAGGAAAGGGAATGTGAAGGAAAAAGCCAATCTGTGCTGAAGGAAATGCTTTTCTTATCATCTCCGGCAACAGGAACAGCTGGTAGTCGTGGACCCAGATAAAATCACCGGGCTCGATAATGTCTTTTAACTTCTGGAAGAAAAGAGTGTTTGCATTGTTATAAGCCTCGAAATAGGAGGGCTCAAAGACAGTGCGTGACGGGAAGTAATGAAATAGTGGCCATATGGTCTCATTACAAAAGCCTCCGTAGTATTTATCATTTATAGCTGACGGTATAGTAACAGGATATAGATCAAAATCCGGATGCGTGTCTTTATTACCCAGTTCCTCTTCTCCTGTGCCAACCCATACTATCTTACTGGTTTTGTCTTTCTTCTCTGCCAGTGAAAGAATAGCAGAAACAAGTCCCCCCGAGTTCTGTATGGCCTGGAAGCCACTCTTCTTCTTTACTAGTTTGAATGGTAGCCTGTATGCGACAATAACGATCCGTTTAAATTTAGTTTCATCACTGTATTTCATAAAGTTTTTTTAAGTTATTAAAAGATTAACTGCATTCTCCCCCTAATAGGTTTGGGAATGAGTATTATGGTGTATTGTCACCTGCCTATTTCTGAGGCTGGTGTACAACTACCTGCGGGAATGGAATTTCGATGCCTTCATTATCGAAGGCAATTTTTATTCTCTTGCGGTATTCGCCGGTTACTTCCCACTGCTTCAATGGCTTTGTGTCACCCAGTACCTTTATTATTATGGCGGAGTCAGCAAAGTCATCGACTCGCAGAAACTGTGGTGGTGATATTATTGAGTCTTTGAACTGTGGGTCTTCGGCCAGTTCATTGCCTGTTTTGTTAATGACGTTTATTACCTGTTCGAGGTTTGAGCTATACGATACTCCCAAGTCAAGGTTTACCCTGGCATACTGTTTTGACAGGTTGGCTACTTTTGTTATCTCACCATGAGGTATATGATGGACGGTGCCGTTAAGGTCTCTCAGGGTGGTTTTCCTGAGTGAGATATCCTCAACCAGCCCTCCTGTGCCATCGAAGTTGACGACATCACCTATCCTGTATTGATTCTCCAGTATGATGAAGAGGCCTGTTATCACGTCTTTTATCAGATACTGGCCTCCGAAACCGAGTGCCAGACCTACTATCCCGGCACCTGCCAATATGGGGCCTATCTCCATCCCTGCCTCCTGCATGATCATCAGGATGGCCATTACTGTAAACGCAGTGGCACTGACGCCGGTAAAGATCCTGATCAGAGTGTCTTCTCTTTTTTTCTCTGCCTCTTTAGATGTTGTGCTGTCGGCTACAACAGCCACCCTCACACCTCTCACTATTATCCTGCATACAATCTTGTTCAATATCCATGCCCCGATTGCAATAACCACGATCTTAATGCCATGCTCCAGCAGCCAGGGGATAATTGCGTCAATCCATTTCTTGAGTGATTCTTCCATATTCATAGTATTTAGATAGTTAGCTATTGAAAAACCGCAATAAATACATGCTTTCCGGTAATTCAACGATTATTTTCAGCAGTTCACAGCCTGAAGGCTGTCATTACCAGGTATATCTGCACCAACAGTCCGATATCAGAAAAGAATAAAAATATGTACCTGGTCATAAACTATTCTGCAAGTTACAAAAAAAAATGGTCTTAGCCAATTTCGACAACAATAGTGGCTGATACTCAGGTGATTTAAAAAACATCCAATATTTCCCTGTCAGTTATAGGGATTGACTAAATTTGACTGACCGAATTACCTTTTACCAGCTTACGGAGATGAGGCTTTGGGCTGTTAATTTGAGGGTATACCTGATGAGGGCGTGCATGGTGGCTGTGGTGGTGTTTTCAGGATTATTCGGGCCAGATGCAATTATATCGGCACAGTCAGTGGGCCGTCCCAGGATAGGATTAGCCTTAAGTGGAGGTGGGGCATGTGGGCTGGCACATATAGGTGTTATAAAGGTAATGGAGGAGGCCGGGCTGCAGCCTGATTTCATTACCGGGGTGAGCATGGGTAGCATTGTGGGAGGATTATATGCCATTGGTTACTCAGGTGACAGCCTCCATCAGATCTGCAGCGTGCTTGACTGGGATCTTATACTATCAAACAAACTACCTGAATATAAGATCATCTATCCCGAGAAAAAGCACTTTTATAACAGCATGGTGGCATTGCCCCTGACCTCCGGCAAACCTATGCTACCCATTGGCCTTAATAATGGTCAGCAGCTCGAAAACGTACTGAGCTACTATGCCTGGCCCGCTGCCGGGATAAATGACTTCTCTGCCCTGCCAATACCATATATGTGTCTTGCCACTGATCTGGTTACCTGTCGCAAGACAGAGCTGAGAAACGGATATCTGCCTGATGCCCTGCGTGCAAGCTCAGCCGTGCCTACGATATTCACACCGATAAAAATTGACAGCATCCCATATATTGACGGTGGTGCCCTGAGAAACCTGGCTGTCAGCGAACTTAGGGATATGGGTGCAGACTTCGTTATTGGATCATATACCGGTAGACATTACAATGAGAAAGAAGAGATAGAAACCTTTACTGATGTTATGACACAGCTGCTTTTTTCTGTAGGTATATATGATTACCACGATCAGAAGCAGTATGCTGATGTGATTATAGAACCAAAGACCGAAGACTTCTCGTCAGCCTCTTTTGTCAATATCGACACTATCATTGACAGAGGTTACAGGGCTGCACTGCCATTCAAGCCTCTTTTCATTAAACTGGCTGATTCGCTATCGCATTATGGCACTAAACCACCTCCTGAGAGTATTCTTGGGCGTGAGGCCATCATCTTTGATACTGTGATTATTTCAGGCAATAAGAGAGTATCATCACAACAGATTTTAAAAGTACTGAAATTCAAAAGCGGGGATCCGGTTGACAAGGATATCCTCCGTGACAGGATAGACCGTCTCTATGGTAATGCATGGTTTGATAAGGTAAAGTATTCAATAGCTGCCGCAAATGACTCAATGATTCTGAATATTGAATGTGAAGAGGCTCCACGGACAATAATGTACGGGTCACTTCACTACGACGAGGTGCTTCATGCCGGATTGATTATCGGACTCACAATGCGTAATCCTCTCATCAGGAGGTCAATGATAGATGCCAACTCATACATAGGGCACTTTCATAAAGTCAGAGCTGACTATATACAGTTTTTTGACCCTGGACAGAGACTGGGGCTAGCCCTATCATTATATGCCGAAAACACATATATCCCAAGCCTGGAGCTGGCCGGTGATGCCGGAGGAACATACAACAGATGCTTTTATCAGAGGGTAATGCTGAGCCAACGAATAGGACGGAACATTTCTTTAGGCTTCTCACTCACTTCAGAAAAACGCTCACTGGTGCCTGATTATCTCTCCGGGTCAGGTTTGGAAGGGCTGTATCACCATTATCTCTCCGGGTCCCTTGAGTTTAATGCAAACACCCTTGATCATAAATACTTCCCAGATAAAGGTCTGGAGACCCACCTCTCATTTACAAGAGCAGAGTTACTCACTTCAAAAATGGTGTGCGAATCAAATACCGTGATTCTGAAAAGTGATTACTATTCTGAGGGAGGCTTTGATCCTTTCTTTGTATTGCATGCGACTCTATGCCAATATCATTCTGCAGGAAGGTGGACTATGGGAATCAGAGGGACCTTTCTGTCGGTCTCGGAGAGCGATTCAGTTTCATCACAGAATAACTTCTTCTTCCTGGGAGGCTTTGAGGCTGTCGACGAGAGAACGATACCTATGACAGGCTTTCATGCTTTTCAGTTAAAGGTAAGAAAAGCTGCCGGTTTTGGAATGAATCTTGACTGTGAGATATTTGATAAGGCACATCTTAACCTGACTGCCGACTTCTTTGTTACTGATGACACTGGCTGGCCTGATGATATTCTTTATCGCTGGGGGATTGGCCTGGGAGCGGGTTACATGTCAGTAGTGGGTCCACTTAGAGCTGGATTGATGTATGGTGTCAATGGGGATGATATGTACTTCAACAGATTAAAGGGTTATATAAGCCTGGGGTTTTCTTTTTAAATTACATAGATACCACTCCGCCCTTCCTGCGGTCAGGCACCCCTCCCGATGGATCGGGACAGGCTCTGATTCAGTAGGGGAAACATGGCCGATGGGAATATCAGATTACATTATTACCTGACGCCTCCTCGGCATAGCTCCTGGGTGATTTGCCGAAGAGCTCCTGGAATCGCTTTGAGAAATAGGAGTGACTGCTGAAACCAACCATATACATCACCTCTGATACAGTAAACGTCTTACGCGATAACAACATGGCTGCCTTCTTTAACCTGACCGTCCTGATATAGTCAACAGCAGTCTGCCCTGTAAGTGACTTTATCCTCCGGTATATCTGTTTGAGGCTGTACCCCGACTTCTCACTTAGTACGTTCACATTGAGGTCAGGGTTGGTTATCTCATTCTCTATTATCTGTGTTATTACAGTAAGAAACTTCTCATCTGTTGACATTGTCTCTTCATCACGTGGCTGTATGATGGCTTTCTCTCTTGCCTTTTTGACAATGAGGCTGTGGCTTTTCAACAGGTGGTGGAGTCTGTCAGAGAGATAACTTATCTCAAAGGGTTTGGCAATGAAAGCGTCAGCCCCGGTCTTGTAACCCTGCAACTCGGTCGACTTGTCATCTTTGGCCGTCAGCATCACAACAGGAATTGTGGAGGTACTGATGTTCTCTTTCAGCTTCCGGCACATCTCTATGCCGTCCATGACAGGCATCATTATATCCGAGACAATGATGTCAGGCATCTCTGATAACGCTTTCTGCAGACCATCTCTCCCGTCAACGGCACTGACACATCTGAAGTCATCGGCAAGACTCTTTGAGATGAATGTCGATATCTCAATGTTATCCTCAACAATGAGCAACAATGGTTTGCCGGTACCCCTGTCAGTGACAGATGGCTTCTGGTTGTAAACGGTCTGTTCTGCTGCCTCCTGACTCTGGGTTACAGGCAGCATTATCTCAACCGTGGTGCCGCTCTCTCCATCTGACACTACCCTTACGCTGCCGTTATGCATCTGTACATACTCCCTGACAATAGCCAGACCCACGCCTGACCCTTCCCTGTTCTGTGGCAGTGAGTGACGCGACTGGAAAAAGCGTTCGAAGATATGTGGCAGATCCCGTTCGTCAATGCCCGGTCCTTCATCAGTGATCGATACTCTTGCAAAACCACCGGCAGTGTCAATGCGGATTGTAATCACACTGCCATCAGGTGCAAACTTTGATGCGTTGGAAAGGATGTTGTTAATAATAACCTCCAGCTTAAGAATATCAGCTTCTATATAAAATGATTGTAATGGGCATTCAAAGGCTATGCTGATACCTCTCTCGTCCAGATGCTTCCCAAACGCCATCACAAGGCTCCTGACAAACAATACGATATCGGTCCTGGCAAGGATGAGACCAAAGTCATCAAACTCCTGTCTGCTGGCCTCCATCAGCTGGTGAATTAGCGTCCCCATCTTTAGAGCATGCTGCCTCACATCAGCCAGCTCACTTTTCAGTGAGGCAGGCCTGGCCTGTTCGATTATTCTCCCTAAGGGCCCTATGATCAAACTCAAAGGCGTCTTGAGCTCATGCGATATGTTGGTAAGAAAGTCAATCTTGTGGGCTGTCAACTCCATGGTCTTGGCTTTCTCAATACGTTCATACCTCAGTCTGTTTAGCACTATGATATAGTTTATCAGCCCTGTGATAAGCAATAGCAGTATGATAATGTAAATACTTTTTGCAAGCCAGGTTGAGTACCATGGATGATTTATCCTGATGGAAAACTTCAACGGTTCAGGAAGGGGATTGCCGTCACTGCCAATACGTGATATCAGCAACGTATAGTCACCGGGTGAGAGGTTGTTATATGTTATGTGATTATTGCCTCTGGCAGAGAGTTGCCAGTCAGAATCCAGATTGTCAAGCTTGTATGCATACTGAACATTCTGCTGCCTGTTATATGAAAACTCAGAATAGGTAAATGAAAGATTGTTGCGGTTAAAAGGAAGCTCAATCTGCCTGATAAATCTTATGCTCTCGTTTATCTTCTCATCAGGTTTATTCATGAAGCTGTTATCTTCAAGCCTGTTGTTTATCCGTAGCGTGGTGATGTACAGATTGTTTTGCTGGTCTTCTGACAGCATCGATTCAGGATCGAACTCAACATACTCATTTATGCCTCCTGCTATCATTCGCCCTGTAGCCTTGTCGTAGAATATTGAGGTGTAATAGTTACCTGAAGTATTTATCTGCATCACCCTGAGAGTACTCTTCTCAATGAAGAACAGTCCTGACGACAGGCTCATCCATATTCTCCTGCCATCATCAGCCATGGCAGTGACACATGAGTTGGTCATCCTCGGGTCAGTTACCATGCTAATGCTTCTCTTATACTGATCTATTCTTGCCACCTGGTCCCTCAGTGCTATCCATACCATACCTTCATTGCCGATGATCATGGCGGTGACATCGTCAGACGGCAGTGCCATATCAGATGAGAGGGTACTGAACTGATAAACCTTATGGTTCATGCGGTCTATCTTGTTTACACCTGCCTTATATGTTCCCACCCATATATTGTTTTCTGTATCACGTGCAAGAAACTGAAGCATGTTACCTGACAGACCCTGGGCTCCGTTGTTAGGGTAGTAATTTCTCTCAGCCACATATGTCTTGCCCTCTGATGCTATAAGCTGGTTTTTATCTACGACAAAAAGCCCTCCAAGGCATGTCGCTATCCATAGCTTCCCTGTCTCATCCTGGCAGATGGCATATGACCAGTTTGCATTTCGTGTGTGTGTTGTGTCTTCAATCTGGTATCTGATAAACTGAAGTGTCTTCTCATTATACCGGCATATACTTCCGTCTGTGGCAATCCAGATGTCACCGTCAGCATCTTCAAAGACATAACGGACCTTGTTGTGTGGCAGAGGATATCTGCTGTTGTTCTGCTGATACCATATTGTCTTACCTGTTGATCGCTCTACCATGATTAGCCCGTTGTTACCGCCAAGCCATAGTTTATTCTTGCTGTCAGACAATACAGAGATGATGTAGTTGCCTTCGTTTGATCCTGTTATCTCACTTATAGACTGAGTGTGAAAATGATCATTGAAGATATACAGGGAGACCCCGGCGTCAGTTCCAACCCAGATATTCTGTTCCTTGTCGGTGAAGACGGTCCATACAACATTATTCAGCAGAGAGTGATCATTGATGGCATCATGGCGAAATACTCTGTAATCACCACCGGCCGGTTCGTATATATATAATCCGTTGTCAGTGCCTGCCCACAGACACTGTGTGTTATCAAGCAGCAGTGACTTTACTGAGTTGCCGTTAAATAATGATACTGTTTTTGTTTCGCCGGAATAGGGATAATATGCATATAACCCGCCTTCAACGCCCACCCATATACAGTTACGGCGGTAATCAGGCAGGAGGGTCAGTATCAGAAGATTTGAAGAGCGCTGGCTGGTGTTGAGAGATACATTCTCAAACCTGCCGCTGGAGATACTATATCGACACAGTCCGTTGTAAGTGCCAAAGTAATAGGTGTCATCATCATATCTGAGAATGGTATATATGGCCTGATGTGGCAGAGCCCTGTCTTCTATCCTCTCAGAAATTCCGGTTGCGCTATCATACCGGTATAGACCGTTGATACTTCCAATCCAGAACAGGTGATCGTTGATCCTTGAAATCGATCTTATATTCTCAGGCAGCCCTGCCGGAGAGTTCTCATAGCTGTCAGTATACGTATTAAAGACAAACAACCCGTTGTCACTCCCAAGCCATAAACGTGCAGTGTCTACCATCACGGCACAGTATATAGCACCTTCGTTACCTGCTGCTGACTGTGAGAGTGGATAGAGGTGGCGGGCCTGGTACCCGTCAAAGTTATATAACCCACGGTCAGTGCCCATCCAGATAAGACCATGTCTGTCCTGTACCATGCAATAAACAGCTGAGGCATCCATGCCCAGCCTGTGGTCTACAGGCTTGAATTCATGATACTTTATGCCATGTGCACCTGCAGGCAGGGAGAACACCGGGAAAAAGATACACAAGACCAAAAACAATGCACCTCTTCCCTGTTTATATAATAGTGAAGGTCCAGTCATTGAAAATGAATTGTTGACAGACAAATTTAATTTAATTAAGGAGTTGACATAGCTTTTTCAGGCCCTTTCAGGTATGCTGTCCGATTTGTTATGAAGTTTGTCCAAAATGAGTCATTTATGTCTTTTTTGTACTACTTATGGGTTGTTTTGTACTCATTCTCTCCGGTTCGTTTGTCTAACTTCCGTTTATCGATTTGCATAAAAAAGGATGGGTAAGTGGCGTTTTCAGATCTGCAAATGATTTATTACCAAACAACTGTTTCTATGGTTCACGGCAAAGCCTGCATATTATTATGTGTCTCTCTGCTTTTTACGGGGTCAATGGTCAGTGCCCAAAGCAGTGAAGGCCAGCTTTATACAGACAGTAACGGGATCCTCCGCTGGAGTGCTGACAGCAGTGAGATATATGGGTTTGGGGTAAACTACACCCTGCCTTTTGCACACGAGTACCGCATGGCGATCCATTATGGTATCAACACTGAAGAAGCTGTCAGGCAGGATGTCTATCATATGGCACGCCTTGATCTCGACCTCTATCGTGTGCACGTTTGGGACACTGAGATAAGCGATACTGTAGGAACCCTGCTTGACAATGATCATCTGCGTCTCTTTGACTTTACTCTCAATGAGATGAAGCAGCGTGGCATGCACTTTATTATTACACCCATAGCATATTGGGGTAACGGATGGCCTGACAGGGATGAACCTACACCTGGTTTCTCATATAAATACGGAAAAGCAGAATGCCTTACCAATGCCGGGGCTATTGCTGCCCAGGTGAACTATCTGCGTCAGTTCATGGATCATGTGAATCCATATACCGGAATACCTTATAAGTATGACCCTGATATTATCGGCTTTGAGATCTGCAATGAACCACATCATTTTCAGTCACCGGAGGAGGTGACATCCTTCATTAACACTATGGTGGCAGCGGTCAGGAGCACAGGTTGCACAAAACCCCTCTTTTATAATATGAGTCACAGCATTTACCTGGCTGATGCATATCTCGAAGCAGATATTCAGGGTGGCACCTTCCAGTGGTATCCGACAAACCTGGTTGCAGGTCATCAGATAAGAGGTAATTTTCTGCCTCATGTCTCCTCTTATCCGATACCATTTGCCTCTGACACAGCTTTCCGGAAGATGGCAAAGATCATATACGAATTTGATCCTGCCGATGCCGGTGGTAACATCCTGTACCCGGCAATGGCAATGGCATTCCGGAAGGCAGGTATGCAACTGGCAGCACAATTTGAATATGACGCAATGTTTAATGCCTCATTTAATACCAATTACGGGACTCATTTCATGAATATGGCTTATGCGCCTCAGAAGGCCATCAGCCTGAAAATAGCCTCGGCAGTGTTTCATAATGTCCCATTATATAATAGTGTTGAGGGATACAACAATCACCTTACACCTCACATAGACTATCAGACTGACATGACCGAATGGGTCACTGACAGTACATTCTTCTATTCAAACACCACAGCTACTATTCCTCCTCTTTCCTCCTCATTAAAGGAGATAGCAGGCTGCGGATCGTCACCCGTTGTGCAATATGATGGCACAGGAATCTATTTTCTTGACAGACTCTCAGAAGGCCTTTGGCGGCTGGAGCTGATGCCTGATGCCTGCCTTATTGATGACCCTTACACCTTCCCGGGGCCAGTGACACAAAAGGCAGCAGTGGTACATATGAAACATGAGTTGACAGTCAGACTACCTGATCTTGGTAATGCCTTTTTGGTAATACCGGTTAATGAAGGTAACAGTTACTCTCCTGAGGTAACCGATGCTACTATGAAAATAATACCCGGCGTATATCTGCTGAGTGACGTGAAAAGAGATGCTTCTGAATATAAAGATCATATATATAAAAATATCAGGGTAGGAGAGTTTGTGGCTCCTGAAACAGACCTGACAACGACTGTAGTGAAAAATACCACCCCGGAACTGATAACTTGCGGAGTGCCTTTCAGCCTGACATTTGATCTCTTTACTCCATATCCTGAAAAGAAAGTCGCTGTAATAATAAATGATGGTGATCAGATCAAACGGTTGGACATTCCAGCTCAGGACTCTCCATCATACTCTGTAGATATCCCGCATGAGATGCTCACTGCAGGATTCCTCTGGTACAGGATCATGGTTGACGATGGTGCAGATACAATCACTTTCCCTGTGAGATGGTACAATGGTGACAGCAATACAGTTGCTTTTTCATTGCGACTGGTGCCTGCAGATTCATCTCTTTTATTATGGGATGCCGCAGCTGACTGGGACAACACATATAAGATATGGAGCAGGACCGTCAACCTTCTTCCTGATGGCACTGGCGAAACATCTCTCTCAATACGTTTTGACTCTCTGCCATGTAATGATCCCTGTGATAAAGCTGACTGCAGTTATGCCTTCAAGTATTACTTCAGGGAGAAGATAAAAGGGCGGTTAAACGATATGTCTGTAAAGAATTATCTGGTGATAAATGCTTCAACAGCCTTATCTGCCCCTCAGCCTCTTGAGCTTAGCCTCGTTGACTCAAACGGTACGGTGATGGCAGGGGAGCTGGTCATTACACCCGGGGATAATATTGCTAAGATACCTCTCTCATCATTAGCTGAAGGAGAGTTTATTGTGATACCAAGACCTTTTCCCGAGTTTCTGCCTTATAAGATGATGAATAACAGGCTTCCCTTCGACTGGTCTTCGCCTGAAACATTACAGGTAGTGGTGAGACGCGGATCGTTGGAAAAGGTTGATCTGAGGATTGAAAAGATATGGATAGAGTAATAAATAATAAAGCTGCTGAGGTATTAGCCTTAGGTAACATAATGGTTATCAGGGAATGCCGGAGCAGAAAGAAACATGAGCGAAGAATATGAGACTATTCTATTTGTTGATTGTGCTTGTGCTGGCTCTTACGGGGTGTATTGCCCATAATGAGGTGCCTGTCGATATAAACTTCAACAGTGGCTGGGAGTTTTACCGTGCTGATGACACTCTCGCCATGCCTCCGGATGATGCTGTTTGGGATAGCGTTGTCTTACCTCATAGCGCCAGGCTTGAAGAGCTTACGGTGAGAGACCAGTGGCAGGGCTATTGTTTCTACAGAAAGCGTTATGTGTTTGATAATGACATGAGTGACAAAATTATCTCACTTCAGTTTGATGGTGCAATGAATGTGGCAGAGGTATGGGTCAATGGTGTTAAGAGTGTCACTCACCTGGGAGGATATCTGCCTTTTGTCGTTGACTTAAGCGGCAATATACGTTTTGACACTGTGAATACCATTCTTGTCAGACTTGATAACCGTGATAACCCAGTCACTGGTCCCAAACCACTTGAGATACTTGACTTCAATATGTATGGTGGCCTCTATCGTGATGTGAAGATGATCGTAAAGGAGAGGGTTCATCTAAGCAATCCTGTTCAGGCGGGTGTTGTTGCCGGGGGTGGAGTCTTCTTCGCTACCAAGGCAATCAGTGGTACTGTTGCTGACTTCGAGGTTAAGTCACATGTAGTGAACCAGGGAGAGAACCCTGTCAGAGTGAGGGTGAAGCATATACTTACAGATAATAATGGCCGTAGGGTAGCTGCTTTTGGCAATGGACCGATGATTATTGCCCCGCAGGGCTCCGCAGAATTGGTCTCTGACGGTACTCTTGAGGAGGCTCATCTCTGGTCGCCTGAAGATCCGGCTTTATATAACCTGAGGACAGAAGTATATGCTGATGGGCGGTTGACAGATGCAGATGAGATGAGGGTTGGGATACGCTCTATCGCTATTACACCTGAGGGGATGTGGCTCAATGGTACAAAACGTTTTCTCAGTGGTGTGAACCGCCACCAGGAATATCCTTATGTAGGCTATGCCATGAGCGATGAGGCCCAATATCGTGATGCATATAAGATAAAACAGGCCGGGTTTGACTTTGTCAGGTGCTCACACTATCCTATGTCAACGGCCTTTCTTGATGCCTGTGATGAACTGGGGATCATGGTCCTTGATGCCATACTGGGATGGCAGTATTTTGGCGACAGCAGCTTTGAAAAACTGACATTGGAGTCGTGTCATGAACTAATCCGTCGCGACAGAAACCACCCGTGTGTGCTGGCCTGGGAGCTGTCAGTCAACGAGACTGAGATGCCACGCTCTTTCACTGACAGTGCAAACACCATAGCTCATGCAGAGTATCCTTATCCAGGCTGTTACTCTGCCGGATGGATGCTGCAGTCGTATGACATTTATATTGAGGCGCGGCAGCACCGGCATGGGCTTCATGCTGACAAACCGTTGCTGGTAAGTGAGTATGGCGACTGGGAGTACTTTGCACAGAATGCCGGTTTCAACCAGCAGGCATGGGGTGATCTGCTCGATGAAGAGCGTAACAGCCGTCAGCCACGCTTTGCAGGTGAGAAACGCATGCTTCAACAGGCGCTTAACATACAGGAGGCACATAATGATAACCTGTCTACACACGCTTTTGCCGACGCCTACTGGGTGATGTTCGACTATAACAGGGGCATGTCACCTGAGCAGGAGTACTCAGGAGTGATGGATATCTTCAGGATACCCAAGTTCAGCTATTACTTCTTCAAGAGCCAGCGTGACTATTCTGACAAGGTCCCATTCTCCGGGGCTGTCCTCTTTATTGCCTCTCACTGGCAATCTGGAGAGAGCAACGGTGTAAGAGTCTTCAGCAACTGTGATAGTGTTGAGCTATTTGTTGATGGTGTCCTTGCCGGTCGACAGAAGCCTGACACCAACAGTTTCACCGGCAACCTGTCTCACCCCCCTTTCACCTTTGATATCTCCTGCATCAGTCCGGGTACAGTAAAGGCTGCAGGATATATCAATGGGGTGAAGGTGGCAGAAGAATCTGTCACCACTCCACGGGCACCTGAGAGAATAGCTCTCTGTGTCGATGAGAGCGGATGCCGGCCAGCGGTCAATGACCTCTTTTTTGTCTATGCTTCTGTTACTGACAGTAATAACACTGTGATACACAATGACAGCAGGACTGTTACTTTCAAAGCTGACGGTGCTGTCATTGTCGGGCCTGTCACCGTCAATGCCCAGGCTGGCATAGCCACGGCACTGATACACACAGGACTGACTCCTGCTGCTGTCACTATCACTGCTGACGCCGCAGGGCTGGTTTCAGATACAATACACATACAGATTAAATAACCACCTAAGTAACCTTAAACAACCATGAAATGTACTAGTTTAAAACTACGATGGTCCACAATGATAATGATGCTATGTATGTCATTATCGTTTTGGGCTACTCCCTCTTTTGCCCAGCAGGCGAAGGAGAGACTTGTAACAGGGAAAGTATCCGATGAGAATAATGAGCCTATGGCAGGGGTAAGTATTCTTGTCCTTGACACCACCGTGGGTGCCATCACAGATAATGACGGAGCCTTCACACTGCGTGTCCCTGAAGGGAAGAGAGAGATACGCTTCTCATTTATCGGATATGAGACTCTCACCATTCAGATACCTGCTGATAATATACTCAACGTCAGACTGACGCCTGCGTCCACCAACCTTGACGAGATAGTGGTGATAGGTTATGGCACACAACGTAAAGGGGACCTGACAGGGTCGATAGCCAATGTATCGACAAAAGATTTTAACAAGGGTATAATCAGCTCCCCTGAACAGCTCATCAACGGCAAGATATCAGGTGTACAGATTATGTCTAACAGCGGATCACCGAACTCAGGTAGCACAATACGAATACGTGGAGGCGCTTCACTGAATGCAAGCAACGACCCATTGATAGTCCTTGACGGAGTGCCACTGGAGGCAGGAGGTATAAGTGGCAACAGCAGCAACTTCCTGAGCCTGATAAACCCCAATGACATAGAGAGTATCACTGTTCTCAAGGATGCCTCGTCGACAGCCATTTATGGGTCGCGCGCATCAAACGGTGTCATCATCATAACAACAAAAAAGGCTTCTGAGAAAAAATTCAGTGTCAGCTTCAGCACAACAAACTCTCTGCAGGTAAAGACCCAACTCGCTGACATGCTTACCACTGACCAGTTCAGGAGTGTGGTTGAGACAGAGGGGACAGCCGACCAGATAGCTCTTCTCGGTAATTCAGACACTGACTGGAATGCTGAGATATACAAGATAGCATTAGGTACTGATAATAACCTCAGCTTCTCCGGTGCAGTCAGAAAAGTGCCATGCCGGGTCTCGGTAGGATACTACAATCAGGACGGCATTCTCAAAACAGATAACAGTGAGCGTATTACAGGAAACATATCATTGTCACCTTCGTTCTTTGATGACTTCCTAAAGGTAACGGCAGGAGTGAAGGGATCACTGAATAACAACAGGTTTGCCAGTGGCAATGCTATATGGGGCGGAGCGACATTCAATCCCACTATCCCGGTCTATTCAGGCTCGGAAGATTTTGGCGGGTACAGTGAGGCAATAGATAACAGCGGAACACCCGTCACCTCGGCTGTGATAAACCCTCTCGGGCTGCTGTTACAGAACACCTCTGCCAGTACTGTCAGCCGTATGGTGGGTAATTTTGATGTTGACTACAAGATACATCTGTTGCCTGATCTGAAGTTTCATGCTACCCTGGGATATGACTACGCCGAAGGTAAAGGCGAGGTATATGTTCCTGCATCGGCAGCACAATACTATCTGTCAGGTGGACGTGATTATGCCTATGGACCTCAGAAGCTGGAGAACAAGCTGCTTACCACCTACCTGAACTATAATAAAAAGCTTGATGATATAAATAGTACTGTCGATGCCACAGTGGGTTATGACTATCAGTACTGGAAGAGCACTAACCCGCTCTATGAAGAGTATAATATAGCAGGAGAGATACAGACCTCATCTGCACCTACCGATCAGCGGCATGTGCTGATATCATACTACGGGCGATTAAACTACACCCTCGCGTCGAGATACATGCTGACGGCTACCATACGCCGCGACGGCACCTCACGCTTCAGCGAAGACAACCGCTGGGGTACATTCCCCTCAGTGGCAGTGGCATGGCGACTCTCTGAGGAGTCATTCATGAAGGGTATCACAGTTATGAATAACCTTAAGCTGCGCTTCAGCTACGGTATCACCGGACAGCAGGAGGGAATAGGTAATTATAACTACATACCGGTATATACCCTCAGCCAGACAGGTGCCCAGTATATCTTTGGATCCGATATCATTAACACCTACAGACCTGAGGCTTATGTGGCTGACCTTAAGTGGGAGACCACCAGGGCATTCAACTATGGCTTTGACTTCGGGTTCTTCAAAGACCGTCTCTCAGGATCGTTCGAATACTACTCACGTAAGACGGAGGATCTGCTGGCCTCAGTGCCTTCACCTGCAGGCACCAACTTCGAAAAGGTCATTCTAACCAACGTCGGTAATGTTGATAGCAGAGGCTTTGAGCTGACACTGAATGCCACCGTCATTGACAAGCCTGACCTCTCATGGAGCGTCAGCTTCAATGCCACCAGCGCACGACAGACAATAAAGAATTTGTCAATAATAAAAGGTGCTGCAGTGAAGAACTCATCTGCCGGCCCTACAATCGATAGTTATTACTTCCAGGTCCTGACAGAAGGATATGCTCCTTATATGTTTTATGTATATCATCAGCTCTATGATGAAGAGGGCAGACCCATTGAGGGTGCATATGCAAGCATAGATGATAACAGCGAGATTACATCAAAGGATCTCTATCGTTATCATTCCCCAGCACCTGACTATATCTTTGGTTTCAGCACTGCATTGCAGTACAGGAACTGGAACCTTGGAGCCAGCCTGCGTGCCAGCATAGGCAATTATGTCTATAACGGGATGTCAATGAACACTGGAGCCTTCGGGACAATGTCATATAATGCATACCAGCTGAATAACCTTAACAGCAGCTACCTCGAAACTGGATTCCAGAGCAGACAGTATCTGTCTGACTATTATGTTGAAAATGCCTCTTTCCTTAAGATGGATAACCTGACACTGGGGTATAGCTTCGGTAAGATATCTGATCTCTTCTCACTGAATTTAATGGGTATGATACAGAATGTCTTCACTGTGACAAAGTATTCAGGTGTTGACCCTGAGGTACCTGACGGAATGGATAACTCATTCTATCCCCGTCCGAGGATATTTTCCCTGAGTATAGCCCTGGGGTTCTAATTTCAAAATGGTAAGAAAATGAAAAAGATACTATATTTTTTATCAGCAGCTCTGTTGGCTTTCGCCGGTTGTAACGGTGATCTTGATCAATATCCTGCTATCGAGGAGACAGCAGTATCAGTATACTCTGATCCGGATAATTATATCATGGCACTTGCCAAGTGCTATGCCTCTTTTGTCACAGCAGGGCAGGAGAAGGGTGGTGGCGATGCTGACCTGAGCAGTAACAACGGCTATGACTATATGCGTTGTTATTTCAACGTGCAGGAGGCAGGCACCGAGGAGCTGGGCTCTACATGGATCGAAGGCGACAACATAGGTGACCTGACGTTCCTGACATGGGATGCCACTGATCCGTGGGTGGCAGACATGTATTATCGTTGTTATTACTCTATCTCATTATGCAATGAGTTTCTGAAACACTGTACCGACAATGCCATCGCAGGCTTCACTGAGGCACAGCAGAACACCATTAAAGGCTATCGCGATGAGGCTCGCTTCCTCAGGGCTCTGGCTTACTTTCATGCTCTCGACCTGTTTCATGATATACCATATGCTGATGAGAATACTATCGGCAGCTCAGTGCTGCCTGAGCGTTGGGAGTCATCAGCTATCTTCGGCTTCATAGAGACAGAACTCAAAGATTGCAGTCTGGGCATGCCTGAGGCTGCTGACTGTGAGTATGGCCATGCTCCCAGGGCGGCAGCATGGATGCTGCTGGCACGCCTATATCTTAACGCAGAGGTATATGAGGCAGGCGACCATTACAGTGACTGTATGACTTATACCGGTATGGTAATGGATGAAGGCTATGCCCTCGAGTCAGAATACTATAAAATGTTTAATGCTGATAACGACCAACGTGTCGGGCCAGGCCATGAGATAATATTTCCACTTGTTGTCAACAGCGTCAATGTGGTAACATGGGGTGCCACAACATATCTCGTTTGTGGTGAGGTGGACACTGACAACGGTCCGGCAGCCAGCGTGGTCGGATGCACCAGCGCCTGGAGTATGTTCCGCATAAGGGGTGAGATACCTGCTCTCTTCGATCTTGATAATGATGATCGCGCCATGTTTTATACTGACGGTCAGTCGCAGTATATGGATAACGGTGTCACAGACCGCACAGGAGGCTATTTCGTGATGAAATGGAGTAATCTCACCGACGATGACGTGGCAGCATCAAACACCTCATCCGATGGTGTTGACACCGACTTCCCGCTCTTCCGTCTGGCAGATGCCTATCTGATGTATGCCGAAGCCGCAGCACGTACCAACACTAACCTTACTACAGCCCTTGGATATATCAACGATCTGCGTGCACATCGTAATGCAGCAACAGTGTCTGAGAGCGATCTCACAGCCACTGCCGACGGCATTCCTTTTAAGTTCTTCCTCGACGAGAGAGCCCGTGAGCTCTACTGGGAGTGTGTACGCCGCACTGACCTCATACGCTTCGGGTGCTTCACCGGAGGCGATTACCTGTGGCAGTGGAAAGGTGGTGTTAAGGATGGCATTACAGTGGCATCAAAATACAATATCTACCCAATACCTTCCTCAGAGATATCTGCTAACCCAAACCTTTCAAATGAAGAATACTAAACTATCATCTGCAGACTTAGATCCAAAAAATAAAGAGTTATGAAAACAAATATATCAATTCTCGTTGCTTTCGCTCTTGCAATATTCACTGCATGTGAGAAGGACGGGGATATTATCACTGTCTCCGGACTGGAGTCATCAGAGCTGCTCGCCAGCGAGGCCAGCGTGGTACTTACCAAAGAGACAGCGTCATCATCTGTCCTGGCACTGGCATGGAGCGGTAGCAGCCTGACCATAAGCAACAGCTCCATGACACTCCCCGGCTCTGTACCGGTGGAGGTCATTGAGGCTTCAGCATCATCTGACTTTGGCACCATGTACCAGATCACGCCGCAGAATAACAGTTATACATTCACAGGTGCCTATCTGAATACCCTCGGTAAGAACCTGGGCTTGACAGCTGACATCAGCGCTCCGGTGTATTTCCGCGTCAGGTCAGCACTGGGTGTCAATACCGAGCCATACTACAGTAACGTAGTGTCAGTGAGCGTCACATGCTACGCTATTGATATGAGTCTCGGGCTCATACTCACCTCAGGCATGGAAGACACAGGCTTCAGACTCTATTCACCCGATAAGGACGGTGAGTACTACGGCTTCACCGGAGCCACATCATGGTATAACTGGTATCTGCAGGAGGGTGACGGTACTACCTGGGGTAACCTCGCCGTTGATGGTAATGCCTTTGCCCTCTCCAGCGAGACAGGCAACCAGTGGAACATGTGGTACCCTGGACAGGGCGGTTGTTACTATACCACACTGAGCACCACAGCAAAAGTGTGGACGGCAACATATATGCCTTCGCTGTCTGTCAGCGGTGACGTCACCGCCACCATGACCTTCGACCGTCTGAGTGTCAAATGGTATGTCTCGTTCACCACAACCACCGACAATGCCACCATCAAGGTCACCTGCGATGATGCTGCACTCTATAATAAGTCCACCAGTACTGACGACGCCTCAGCAATAGCAAAGACCATGGGCTTCATAACCCATGCCGACAGTACCGTCACCTTCGAATGGAACAGTGCTTCAGCTGAGAACATCACCATACCCACGGCAGGCGAGTATACACTTTTCTTCTACCTCGCTGACCCCACATCATGGAAGTATAGCGTCAGGGAGGGAGCCACAGTAATAGTGGAGCCTATAAGCAGGTATCTGTTCCTGCCTGGCGTCGATGACCTCATCTCCGGAGGCTGGACGTTCGATAACTACCTGAAGCTTGTGAGTGAGGACGACTCAACCTTCGCGGGAGCTGTGCTTGTGAACTCGGAGTGGGGTTACCAGATGACTCTGGAGTCAGGCAACTGGACCGATGTATATAAGATGGGAGCCACAGAAGGAACCCTGGAGTTCCAGAGCGGATCAAACATCACTGCACCGGCGGCTGGACTATACCTGATACAGGCTGACCTGGCAAACCTCACCTATAGCCATACAGCTATAACAGGATTGGGTTACTCCGGCCTGAATGATGCCTGGAGCACTATCACACCTATGGATGAGACCAGCGTAGCAGGTGTATACTCAACCACGGTGGCAATAACAGCTGCCTCATCATGGGGATTCAAGTTCTACCTCAATGGCGACTGGAACATGAACTATGGTGGAGGCAACGGCGTACTCCAGTATGGAGGGGCTAACATCACCGACGATGCCTCACTGCCGGCTGCTACCTATGATGTCATTGCCAACACGCGTAACGATGCCTCATTCGTCTTCCTCGGCGACGAGATCTATATTGTGGGCCTGAATGATACATGGAACTTCACCGACGTGGTGCTCACAAAATCGTCAATAGGAGTTTATACAGGCACGGCAGTCATCACTGCTGCCTCGTCATATGGTATCACCATCCAGCTTGACCAGACATGGAACCGTTATTTTGGTGGCTCATTTGATTCTCTTACATACCTTGGTGGTAATATCACCGACGATCAGAGTCTGGAGGCAGGTGCCTATGATGTGACTGTTGATTTTATAAACAACGAATGTTCGTTTGTAAAACAATAGTCGTAAAAAGAGATGAGATGGGAGGTGAGCTTCCATCTCATCTCTGTCATTAAAAAGCTATTTTTACCCTGAATAAAAACCGTGAGGTATCATTATCATGAAACTTAAAACCCGACATTCCCAAAGGTCAACTTTTATAATTATCCTTCTCAGCCTGTTAAGCATGGTCGGCTTTGCCTGTCATAAGGGTGAGGCTCCTGATGACGGCACTGGTGATGGCGACACCGTTTATTTTGCCCGTGGTGCCGACATAAGCTGGCTGACGGAGATGGAGAGTGAGGGAATGAAGTTTTATAACGAGCAGGGTACAGCTACGGAGTGCATTGCCCTTCTTAAGAGTCTGGGGCTGAATGCGGTGCGACTGCGTGTATGGGTCAACCCCACCGATGGCTGGTGTAACAAGACAGACCTGCTTATAAAAGCCAAGCGTGCCAGTGACCTGGGCATGAGGATCATGATTGACTTTCACTACAGTGACAGCTGGGCTGACCCGGGTCAGCAAACCAAGCCCGCAGCATGGAGCGAGCTCTCATTCAGCGACCTGTGTGCCGCAGTGACAGCCCATACCACAGAGATACTGACAGCATTGAAGAACTGGAATATCACTCCTGAGTGGGTACAGGTGGGCAACGAGACAGGCAACGGCATGCTATGGGAAGAGGGTCGCGCCTCTGTCAACATGGCACAGTATGCCACCCTGAATAATGCCGGTTATGATGCTGCCAAGACAGTCTTCCCTGACACGAAAGTAATTGTACACCTGCAGGGCGGACAGACGAACAGCCTCTACCGGTGGCTCTTCGACGGACTGAAACAGAACAGCGGCCGATGGGATGTGATCGGCATGTCGTTATACCCTGAGCCCGATGACTGGCAGAGCCAGAACGACGCCTGCGTGGCTAACATAAACGACATGATAAGCCGTTATGGCTGTGAGGTGATGATATGCGAGGTGGGCATGGCATGGGACGAAGAGGTCAATGCCAAGCTGTTCCTCACCGACCTCATCACCAGGGCCGAAGCAATAAGTGACAGTATGTGCCTGGGACTATTTTACTGGGAGCCGGAGGCATACAACGGCTGGAAAGGCTACCAGAAAGGTGCCTTCGACAACAGCGGCAAGCCGACGATGGCAATGGAGGCCTTTAAATAATTGTTGATGCGTTTATGCGTTGATACGTTTAGTTGTTTGTGAGATATTGAGGCCAAGACACGACTCAACGACTCAACGACTCAACAAAAAAAATAAAGTGCCGGGCGACACCATATCACCCGGCACATTCATTATCACAGCTTAAGGATCAAACATTATATCCGGAGATTAAATACTAACATCGGGAATCTATCTGACGTACGTTTCCCATCCTTAGTAAGGAGGGGTGCCCGACCAAAGCGAGGGCGGGGTGGTATGTCAAATCACAACTCTGTATTATTGTTATTAATCCCTGATATTTCAGTCTGATCACAGCTTACGCCCTATATAGAACGTATAGCCGAAGTATTCACTGTACCTCTCATAATAGTCAATCTCCTCCCTCATGCGTTCCAGGAACTGTTGTGCCGCGGCACTGTGTCCATGTCGCTCGAGAAAAGGTTCGAACAGCCCGGGCATGGGATCATAGAAGTTATCTCTCCAGCATGACTCCTCCAGGGCGAAGGTAGCCACAGGCATGAATCCTGCCTCCTCCATCTCTGCAGTCTTGTGTGAGGTGGTGTCAATGCCCGGGTAGTTGTCGTTCCAGTATCTGGCGATAGGCTCAGGACGCTGCAGCGTGAACCAGGTAGCTTCGGTGACTGCGATATAACCACCGGGTCTGATGTACCTGCCCCATTCTCTCATGCCTCTCCCGAAGCCTATGTTGGAGATAGATCCTTCGGCCCACAGCAGGTCGAGCTCATTCTCAGAAAAAGGCAGTTCAAACATAGAGCCGACGATGCCGGTGATTTTATGTTCGAGGCCTTTGTTTCTGATGCGGTTATTGAGATATTCGATCATCCCCGGCAGAAAGTCGATGGCTGTTATGGTGCCGTTGGTGTTCTCTGCCAGTGTCACTGTCTGGCCTCCGGTGCCGCATCCTATGTCAGCCATCACGGGGTGGTCGGGCAGGCCGGTGATGAAGCTGAGAGCCCTGAGGGTTACCTCCCTGCTGCCTGGACCCTGTCGGTCGAGATCACGAAAAAAGTCACATATCATGTCAAGGTTAAAATCGAAAATAATGTCGTGTTTGTCTTTCATTGCAGTAATTGTTAAAATGGTTTTTGTCATCACTATAAGCAATCTGTCATCAGGTTTAAAAACCGTGTTCCGGCAGCCTTCCTGTTTCATCCCAGACCAGTTTCCGTGGGCCGTCCATTGTCTTTAAAGTAATCGCATTCTTCGTTCTCCGATGAGGGCGACGCGCGTTGGCTGTCCACGGCCGGTGCGAAGTCGGTTAAGGCTGTGGCGGGTATGTCCCTGAGGACTTGGCTTGTGTAGCGGGCGGAAGCCGAAGCCGACTTTTCGGCCGTGGTGCACTTTCTTTGGTTCTTTCTTTGTGCATCCAAAGAAAGAACAGGAAGACATGCTATACAGGCATCTGCTGTAATAAACAATTCTTTAATAAAAAGCATTATGTACACAGTCTTTTAAACCAGATCCAGTAATCACTTCATAGAAATGATGACAATGAATAATATATAAAAAGATTCTTCCCGGATGATGATCCGGGTATCGGATATGACAGTCATTTTCAGTCTGCCCGTCCTTTACACACGCTCCGTTGCGGAGTTAAAAGACCTGTTCTGCATAAATTGAATTACGGG
>QKCK01000060.1 GCA_003245695.1 Bacteroidota bacterium
AATTTGCACTCACTATTGCGGGAATAGCTCAGTTGGTAGAGCACGACCTTGCCAAGGTCGGGGCCGCGAGTTCGAGTCTCGTTTCCCGCTCAGATATTAGGAAGCATCTGCTTCCTTTTTTTATTTAAAGATACTGAACCCCGCTATATTGTATGAATCTAACCCGGGCAGGCAAACCGGAAAAGGTGCGAACCGCGCGCTGTCTGGTGGCGCCTTTATGGCTTTGTGTAGCGGGCGTACAAACAGCGAGCGGTTGTCTTTTCCGGACTCCTTTTCTTTGGTTACTTTCTTTTGGAGGCTCAAAAGAAAGTGACAGTAATACCCTTATCAGAATTGAGAACTTTCTTAAAGCAAAAGGGTGCCCATTTGAGACACCCTCTTCTTTGGCCGGCAACACTAAGTTGCCGTTGTATATTGAGTTTGACTAAAGCTATTTAACCGGACCCCAGTCGATCAGCACCCCATCTCTGAAATAGAGATATTTCTTTGAGTAGATCCACTCCTCCTCAACACTCTGGTCGACATACATACGGTTTATCTGTTTGGGCTTACCCCAGCTGTCGCGTGCCATGTCGGAGCTTACACCTTTCCATACTTTATGCTGGTAGAGACGTTTCCCGAGGTCATCTCCGTATTTGTTGACCAGGTACCCGTACCTGTCTGCCGTGACATATTCCTGCTGCTGCATTGCAGGGGCAGGCTGCTCCTGTACTGCCGGCATCTCCTGTTCCGGTTGTACTACCGGTGATGCAGGTAAAGCTGCCGTAAGCCTGTCTGACCTTATATATCCTTTGTTATCACCCAGCTGCACAAGAGTGAATACGCTGTCAGCCTTTATGACTTCAACCACTGTGCCGTCCGGCACAATCTGAAGGACGGATGTCAGATCATCCTTGTCGCCGAAAAACCTCACTGCACCCTTTGTTGCCAGCTTCTGGAGGTCCTGTGCAGATAACGCAACGCCCGTAAACAATACGAGCATGAATAAAAGTACTTTTTTCATGTCTCACCTATTTACATCAATACGATCAAAAACCGTACCACCCTTATTTTTTCCTGATAAGCATCAGCCCGTCACGAAGCGGCAGAACGATCTTTTCCACACGATGGTCGTTGCGTATCTTCTCATTAAACATAACGACGCCCTTCGTTTGAGGATCTTTAAGTGCCTCACTGCTCTCTATCTTCCCTCCCCAGAGCACATTATCGGCAATGATGAAACCGCCTTTACGGACCTTGTCGAACACAATATCATAATATTCGCAGTACTCGCGCTTGTCACCGTCAATAAAGACAAGGTCGAAGGTATAGGTCATGGAGGGGATCACCTCCTGGGCTCTGCCGTTGTGGAGCGTCACTTTGTCGGTCACGCCTGCCAGTGCAAAGTAATGGGTGCTCATCTCATAGAGCTCATCATTGATCTCTATGGTGTGCAGCTGGCCTCCGCTTTTCAGTCCGCGTGCCAGGCAGATGGCGGAGTAGCCGGTATAGGTACCGATCTCAAGGATACGTGCAGGATGGATCATATGGGAGAGCATCTCAAGGAACTTTCCCTGGATGTGTCCCGAGACCATGTTAGGGTTGACGACGTACAGATGCGTCTGACGGTAGAGCTCCTCAAGGACCCCGTCTTCAGGTGTACTGTGTTCACTGATGTACCTGTCAAGATTTTTCACCATTTTGCCTGTATATAAGTGTTGAAAGCGATGATTTTTCAAAAATGATACCCGCCGTCTCAGCAAGCTCGGTGCTGGTCACAGCGTCAATTCTCCGGAATATCTCATCCATCATGTCTATGCGGTCGAAGATGAGCAGGCTCTTGCCAAGGCTGAGCATGAGGCTCTCGTGGTTTTCATACTCCCTGGCAAGGTAACCTTTGATCTGGTTCTTAGCCCTCGACAGCTGCAGGGTGCCCAGCGGCTGTCGTCTCAGCCTGTCGAGCTCCGAGTGCACGAGTGCAATGCTCTTCCCCAGGTTACGGCTGTCAGTGCCGAAATATATTGTCACAAGCCCGGTGTCGGTATATGGATTGTACATCGACTCGACATTGTAGGCATATCCTCTTTTCTCACGCAACGAGAGGTTAAGACGCGAGTTCATGCCCTGGCCCCCGAGGATATTATTCAGCATGAAGAGACCCATCCTTCTGCTGTTATGAAGATCGTAGGCAAGGTTTCCTATGATACAATGGTTCTGCCATGTCTCCTTGCTCTTCTCGACACTGACGGGAGAATATCTGTATTCAGCCCTGTCTCTTTTCATGCCGTCGGAGGGTTCTGCCTGGCTGAAGTATTTCTCAAACAGTGAAATTATATTCCTGGGACTGATGGCGCCTACCGAGCAGAAGACCATCTGTGATGTTGAGTAGTTTCTGCTGATGAAGCTGCGGATCGACTCAGCTGTGATTGTCCTTACTGTGCCGGGAGTGCCGAGGATGTTCCTTCCGATGGGCTGGTCGGGAAAGACCAGTTCCTCGAACTCATCGAATATATACTCTGCCGGTGTGTCAAGGTATGAGTTGATCTCTTCCATGACCACCTCTTTCTCCTTTTCTATCTCGGAAGGAGGGAAGGTTGACGAGAAGAGCAGGTCGGCCAGCAGCTCCATGGCGCGGGAATAGTGTTCCTTCAGGAACGAAGCGTGTATGGCTGTCTCCTCCTTGGTGGTATAGGCATTAAGCTCGCCGCCTACATCTTCCAGGCGGCTGAGGATATGGTACGATTTGCGGTGTGTTGTTCCCTTGAAGAGCATATGTTCGATGAAGTGGGCCACACCATGTTCTCCGGGCTGTTCATCGCGTGACCCGGCATTGATGATCACTCCGCAGTGAGCCACTTCGCTTGCCGTAGGGTAATGCACCAGCCTGATGCCGTTCGGGAGAGTGTGAAAGGTAATATCCATGCCTGTCAGGAGAATGGACAAAGATAACAGGAAAACAGTTTGATAAGGCTTTTCACAAAGTGTATGGCAGTACTTGCAGAGAAAATAAAAAAGCAATATATTTGCCGACCGAAATGGTACCATAGCTCAGTTGGTAGAGCAACGGACTGAAAATCCGTGTGTCCCCGGTTCGATTCCTGGTGGTACCACTTAAACAGAGTGAGAGTGAGAGCGAGAGCGAACACTCTCATTCTGTTTCTCAACCCTCACACTCACACTCACACTGAAAGCGGGTACTCTCACTCTGTTTCTCAGGCCTCACACTGACACTCACACTGACAGCGGGCCCTCTCATTTTGCTTCTCAGGCCTCACACTGACACCCGCACTATAAACGAGGATCCTCGATCTGCCAGGCAGATGGCAGATCGGGACAAACACTCTTAATTGTCGCATATACAAAGAAGTAGGATTGAACTTTAGGGCCAAAAGACCTCGCAGAAGTAATGCAGGAGCTCATCGTATGGAACGCCCCGGAATTTCTACTTCTAACTGGCACAGGATAACGGGAGGTGGTCAAAAGGCTTGGCTAGCATCTAATTTTAATCGGCCGAATATCCGGTAAGCTTACAATCTTGCTGGAGATTGCCCTCAGGTAAATTCGCGAACAATTAGCACCTGCATTCTCATTTTCAAAAGAATTTAGTTAATTGTTTAAAATAATCAAATTTCTCGTGTCACAATTTAGGTATTTCTGACATGTACAATATATAGTGGTTGGAATATTATGTTTATACTATTTTGAAAAGCAACTATGGGTTATTAGAGAAAATTCAATATTTACATCAATACAAATTTAAATGCAACCTGATTTCAGGTGGTTTGTGATTTAAAATTCAGGAAAAGAGGAAGACCTTGGTTATGTGCTAAATCGGCTTATTTAAATGCTAACGAATCAAAAGTAAAATTAATCTGAATTTATGAGTGAGGTTTTGACTATATTATTAACTAAAAACTATTATCATGAAAAAGATGTTAATTTTCTTTGTTCCGTTTGTCTTCTTATGCTCTTGCGGGTATGAAACTGGATTAGGGGATTTAACAGGTGAATCTGATGACATTACTGGTCTGGAAACCATCACCTACCAGGATGAACCGTTTACTTTTGAGAAAGTAACTGATCCAGCGGTTTGGCGTACTTATAACAATCTAGAAGAAATGCTGGAAGCTTGTCAACTACCCAAAGGTTTGTTATTTGTTATATCAACAGAAAACCTGATCCAGACTATCATGAATCACCCCTTGTACGGTATATACGCGGCATACAATAATGAATTAGATGGCGTAAATGTGCTTTTGACTAACTTCAATGGATTCAAGGAGCTACAAAAAAGAGAAGGAGCTGCCGAAGCAGTGATAGAATTTTATGCTGCAACCAATGTAGAAAAAATGGTGGAAGCGACCAGGCATCCAGGTGTATCTAAGGACCTTACAATTTATCATTTAGACTTTCTGGAATTGATCATCACTACGAAAAAAATTCCGAACATTTTCAGCCCAAAGAACCTTGACAGGCTTGAAGGAATCCAGAAAGAAAAATATGATGCCAAATTGAACCACCTGAGAGATGTCGGACTATTCTCAATTAGAAAATCTCTTTTATTAGGTGCCGAAATAAAACTTACAAAGAATCTGGTAAATTTGGAAGACAGGAAAGTGTTACAGGAGTTTATAAGCTCTGGAGGTCAAGTCCATGATGACTCAAAGTATACAATAGTTTCTGAGATAATCAATTTAAAATAGATGCGATATGAAAAGGATAATATTATGCTGTACACTATTTCTTACTGTTTTCTGCCACAATGTAAAAAGCATTTATGTTTATACAACATTCGGAAAGGCAGTCGAAGTAGTGTCATATTCTGATTATGGCTTTGATAAGGACTATTGGAACTGGTATTGTCAAACCACCTACCCCCAGGCAACATACTTAGCAACAGCTACACAGACTTATAATTGCCATTTTTTTGCATGGCATATGAGTGATGGTGGCAGTGGGGTATATTGGATGAATCCAGGTTCTAACAATAGCAATATTTCTAAGTATTGGACAGATGCCTATTATGGACAAGTTTCATCTGCTAATGCCACAAAGATACACTACTATAGCTCCGATCATTCTGCAATTGTTTCATCTGTTAGTGGAATGTATGAGTCGAAATGGGGATCAATGCCATTGATGAGGCACGCTCCTGACTATGGCCCGTACCCAAATATGTCAAACCGAAATTATTATGCTCATATACAATATCATGGTTTATTGGACCCCAACGGGTATGGCGAAACATATGTAGATGTAACTAATTATTATCTGGCGCCATATCTGGGGAATAATGTTTATGGGGTATGGGTTATTTATAATGGCAGGGATGAAGAAGAAGGGTACACCCAAAATCCATCCGGGAGTATGAATACCGTTGTTTTCCAAGTCCCGGGAATATATCAGATGTACTATAATTTATTCTTGATCAGTACAAATGAACCAGTAGGCGATCAATGGTACGAAGTTCTTGTTGAAATTTAAGTACTGAGACATGAAACAAAACCTCACTCTTTTCTTCTTTTTCTTCACCCTTGCCGTCCATTCTCAAACGGTGATGGTAAGTGGATATGTAAAAGACTCCGAAAGCGGAGAGGCGTTGGAGGAAGCAAATGTCTATCTGGCAGGAGTGTACAAAGGTAGTACTACCAGTAAAACAGGTTATTACCGGCTTTACCTCTCCGCCGGGAGTGTTACTCTGAACTGCAGCTATGTAGGCTATACAAAAGAGCAATTTCACCTTACCCTCACGCGAGATACGATATTGGATATATACCTGCACATGGATACCCTTCTGAAAGATGTTGTGGTTTACGCCCCACGAAAGGATTTTGGGATATACAGCAGTCAGATCAGTGTAATTGAGGTGCCTGTTGCTCAGATAAAGAGTGTTCCTGCATTGTTCGGAGAGGTTGATGTGATGAAGGTATTGCAGTTGCTTCCCGGGGTTCAGTCGACCGGTGACGGAAATGCCGGCATTTATGTCCGCGGTGGGAATTACGACCAGAATATGATTACCCTCGATGGTTCTACGCTCTACAATGCCGACCACCTTAAAGGATTTGTCTCTTGCCTGAATGCCGATGTCATACAAAATGTCGTATTATACAAAGGAGGCTTCCCGGCCCGTTTTGGTTCACGTCTTTCAAGTGTCATTGACGTAGGTATCAGGGAGGGCGACTATGATTATTACCATGCAGGAGCGACCATCGGGGTACTCTCATCAAAAATACACGCTGAGGGTCCGGTTGAGCAGGGTAAGTCTTCATTCATTTTGGCCGCCCGTATGTCGTATCTTGACCTTATCGTAATGCCGGTCATCAGTAAGCTGGCAGATAATTCCGGAACCCTTTCTTCTTTTGCCAATATGGGCTACTACGATATTAATGCCAAGCTGACACGTAAGTTCTCTGACCGGGATAAGGTCTCGGCAGTGTTTTACCTGGGCAATGATGTGGCCGTAACAGCGCCGTCCGACAGCAGGCAGAAGTTTTTTCTTGAGCTTCTTAATTATAATTCTTTTAGTTACAAATCTGACAGGACTGAAAACCGTTGGGGGAACATGGTATCAAGCATCTACTGGACCAGAACCATCAACAACCGAATGAACAGTAATGTGAACCTGAGCTACAGCCAATATCAGTACAGGCTGAAAATGAGCTCTGTTATTGAGAATGAGATCGTAGACCTGGATATTGATAAGCGTAGAAATTATTATTTCGAGAACTCGCAGGCTATTTATCATTCAGGGATAGCTGACATATCCCTGGCAGGAGACTTTAATTATGTTCCCGATGATCTGCATCATATACGCTTCGGAAGCAAACTCTCGTCACAACACTTTAATCCCACCGTAGATGCACTTAAGTACGTCCGGACTGAGGAACTGGAACCTTCCGGTGAATACTCCATAACAGAAAACACTACGGATACCTTGCTGGGCAGGACAAATGCCCTACATACAATAGCAATTTTTTGCGAAGATGACTTTTCGGCCGGAGAGAATCTGAAGTTCAACACCGGTTTGCGATACACCATGTTCTCAGTAAGAGGTAAAGCATGGCATTCACTGGAACCACGTTTAAGCGGGCGCCTACTGTTGAGTGACGCCCTGGCGCTGAAAACCTCCTTCTCATTGATGCAGCAGGGGGTTCATCTGCTTAGCAGCAACAATCTGGTAATGCCCTCTGACATATGGGTGCCTGTTACAGAAAAGTTCGCCCCTATGAAGTCATACCAGCTTTCAGCAGGGATTAATTACAGGACAGGTAAAGAAGTTGACTTTTCCCTGGAAGGTTATTATAAAACTATGATTAATGTTCTGGAATATATGGAGGGTTCGTCATTTCTGACGACTGCGGGAGGATGGGAGGGAATGGTGGCGGCGGGTAAAGGCTGGTCGTATGGCATGGAGCTCCTGGCGCAAAAAAAAACAGGCCGGACAACTGGTTGGCTGAGTTATACCCTGTCATGGTCCTGGCGACAGTTCGACAGACCGGAACAACTCATAAATGGAGGTGATAAATTTTTTGCCAATAATGACTGTCGCCACAATCTCAGCCTGACATTATCACATCGTCTGGGTAAAACATTTGAACTTTCCGGTACTTTTGTGCTTAAGTCGGGAAAACGGGGAACACTGACCACAGATGTGATGTATGGCGGGATCCTGGATGAATTCGATTCGTATCGTATCCCGGCGAATATGATTTCAGGCCATTTGGATGATATTGTCGGACCTGATTCATGGAGCGAGATACCTGACGGAGCCGCCTACATCAGAAATTATTCCCGTTTTTCTACTTATAACGGGAGAAACGGATATGAGCTTCCCTTATATCATCGCCTGGATTTGGGATTGAACTGTTTTTTCTTCCACAAGACGGGTAAAAGCACCATAAATCTGAGTGTTTATAATCTGTATAACCGGCAGAATATATCAAATGTTTATATCGGGTATCATAATGACAAAACCGTTCTTAAGGGTGTATGCCTTCTGCCAATCATGCCTTCATTAAGTTATACCTATCAGTTCTGACAGCTATGAAGATCACATTTTATATCCCGATTC
>QKCK01000151.1 GCA_003245695.1 Bacteroidota bacterium
CGAGACTGTAACTGCATATGCCTCAGCCAAAGGCGGACTGAAGATGCTCACAAGAAACCTTGCCTCTGAATGGGGTGAGTATAACATACAGGTTAATGGCATAGGCCCGGGGTATATCTCTACTCCACAGACGGAGCCTCTGCGCGAACCTGGACATCCATTCAACTCGTTCATCATTGGACGGACGCCGGCCGGGCGTTGGGGCACACCGGAGGACCTGGCTGGTCCGGTAGTGTTCCTGGCATCAAAAGCATCTGATTTTGTCAACGGACATCTCCTATTTGTCGATGGCGGCATCATGGCATACCTCGGAAAACAACCTAAGTAAAGAATAATGAAGATACCTGTAGCTCTTGTTGTAGCTGCCCTGCTCCTCACAGGATGTAAAGGCAGAGTGATTGATATCACTGTTACAAACGCCACCTCCTCTGACCGAAAAGGCGAGATAGTTGAAATACCCTTTGATAAGATAACAGATGTGCTAAAGGAAGAATCACCACAACATATCATCGTTACTGATGACAAAGGCACAGAGGTAAGGTCACAGGTAGTTTATGAAGGCAACACCATGCCGGTGAAAGTGATTTTCATGGCTGATGTGGCAGCCTCTTCAGAATCATATTACCATATTAAGTCCGGAACTAAGATCCTTAGTGACACTCTCGCTTATGGACGATTTGTACCTGAACGCCTTGATGATTATGCCTGGGAAAATGACCGTATTGCTTTCAGGATTTACGGTCCTGCCCTGATAGAAAAAGATGGTCCCAGCAATGGTCTCGATGTATGGGTAAAGAGAACATCAGAGATGGTTGTCAATAGCTGGTATGGATCATATCTCAAAGGATTAAACAGTTACCATGATGACAATGGTCAGGGGTGTGATTGCTTTAAGGTAGGCCGCACTCTGGGTGCCGGGGCAATGGCTCCCTATATTAATGACTCACTATGGCTTGGGATTAACTTCCTCACATACCGGACTCTCGACAATGGCCCCCTGCGTACCTCTTTCGAACTCACCTATCCTCCTTTTACAGCTGACGCAGCAACTGTATGCGAGAAACGCACAATCACACTTGACGCTGGCAGTCAGTTGACAATGATAACAGAAGAATATTCAGGCATTGATCATCCCTTTAATGTAGCAGCTGGTATTGTATTACGGCCTGAAGGGACAACACTTGCATGCTCCGCTGATAAGGGTTATATGACCTATTCTCTTGATGTGGGTGATAATGGCATAACTTATCTGGGAACAATTATTCCCTATCCTGTATCAGAGATTACAGAGCACTCCGGTCATCTGCTGATGGAAACAGACTATGCCCCCGGGATGAAACTGACGTACTACACTGGTGCCGGATGGAGTAAATGGGGTTTTGAAAACAGCGGGGAATGGATAAGCTATATCGAATCGTATGCCGAAAGAATTCTCAATCCTCTTAAAATCAGTTATAACTAATACTCTTTTTTATTATCTTCCCTCCTTCTTATTTACCAGATGAGAAAAAAAAACAGACAGGGAAGATGTTTTATACTGTTGCTGTTGCTGCTTGTCGTCATATCAGACGATTCAACCGCACAGCCACGTTGTGCTTTCACCCATTATTCTGTCGAGGATGGGCTGTCAGAAGGCACTATCCTATCAATGCATCAGGATAAAAACGGATTCTTATGGCTTGGAACATTTGATGGACTGAACCGCTTTGACGGGTATAGCTTCAAGGTATTCAAAGCTGGTTTTAAGAGCGATAACGGCCTGACAAACAACAGAATTGACAGAATCGCTGAAGACGACCTCGGCTTTCTATGGCTTCTCTCAAATGATGGTGAGTTTCACAGATTTAACACCATTACTGAAGAGTTCCTGAGCTTCAGTCATATGACAAAGTCCACTGCTGAAAACAGCTCTCCTGTTACCAACTTTTACTGTCTGACAGGCGGTGAGACATGGGTTATCACAGAAGACAACAGATATTACAGGATTGTATCTCACCTGAACTCACCATATTGTGATGTAAAGGAGTTTCGTCTCGACAATGAACTTTCTGCCGGTGGCAGCATGAACAGAATCTTCAGGGATAAGGAACAGACGATATGGTTCCTGTCTGATAAAGGTCTTGCCAGACTCGTACCAGGGCAAGAGTCAATTGAGGTACTCTCTTTTAAGAGAGAAACAAATGAAGGAACACTATCATCATTCTACAATTTGTATGAGTCAGAGAATGATATATGGTTTGGCTCAGACAATGGTACGGTAAGAATATTCAGTTACCTCACTCACTCATTCACCAGTCACAAATTCGATGTCAGCTCTTCTATTGCAGAAATACATGCACTGAACAGTAAAGAGCTCCTTATTCTCAGCTCAGGTAATGGGTTCATCGTATACAACATCCTCAATGGTGACACAAAGCAATATACCCGTCAACTCTTTCCTGCCTTGCCTACAAACGCTTTAATCTCAGCATATATAGACCGTTTTGGCGAAGCATGGATTGAATCATCAGCTGACGGGGTAACTCATTTCGACCCTTTCACCGGAAATATTCAACACTTCAGGATGAAGACAGAAAGGACAAATCCGAATGTATTGCTTCCATCCTTTTTCATCTTTGAGGATACAAATGACAACCTTTGGGTCTATCCCCGCGGCGGGGGATTCTCCTTTTATGACAGGAAAGAAAGATGTCTGAAGTACTTCTTCAACGAACCAGGCGATGCTGCCCGCAAGTTCCCCAATCTTATCCACTCAGCCATAAGCGATTCACAGGGGAATTTATGGATGTGCACCATAAGCAGAGGTCTTGAGAAAATAACATTCTTCCCTAATCAGTTTCAGGTACTAAGGCCTAACCCGGTCTCAGGCACACACTCTGAGAATGAGGTACGGGCTCTCTTTGAAGACCGTGGTAAGTTTCTATGGATAGCTACCAAAGATGGCTCTGTCTACCTCTTCAACAGTGAGAATGAGTGCCTGGGAACACTCCGCGAAAATGGATCATTCAACAACGGACCACCTTTTAACGGCCTTATCTACTCTATAATACAGGACCGCAAAGGTAATATATGGATGGGATCAAAAGGACGAGGCATCTTCAGACTCACCCCTCTTCCTGACGGAACAAAACCTGAATATAGAATAACAAATTTCAGACACACATCAGATATTTATAGTCTGAGTCATGACAATGTCTATTCACTCTTTGAAGATACCTATGGCAGAATATGGGCAGGAACATTTAACGGAGGCCTGAACTATCTTGACCCTAATGACAACAATACCAGGTTCATCAATGTATTCAACAAGCTGAAGAACTATCCGTACAGCACCCACAAAAGAGTCAGGTATGTCACTTCTGATTTTAATAATCACATCCTCGTTGGAACAACAAACGGTCTCATCTATTTTGACAAGAGGTTCACTGATCCATCAGAGATAGTCTTTAACACCTCGTCTTTCAGCCCTGATGACGGAAACTCACTCTCAGGTAACGACATACATTTTATATATTGCTCCCGTGACAATGAAGTTTACCTCGGAACCTTTGGCGGTGGATTGAATAAAGTGATGAATCCGGCATTTGCCGCAGACAAGCCTCTGTTTAAATCTTACACACGTAGCAGTGGTGCCCCTGATGACATTATCCTCTCCATTGTTGACGATATGGATGGTAACCTGTGGCTCTCATGTCAGAGAGGCATACTAAAGTTTAACAAGAAAAAAGAATCGTTTGAGATATACGGTTCGCAGAGTGGCGTAGAAAGCAGGTATTTCTCTGAGTCGACAGGTCTGAGAAGAGCCTCAGCGGAGATAATAATGGGATTTGACGATGGAATATATTGTTTTAACCCATCACAGGTACAGAAAACGGGCACAATCGCCCCTCTTCTTATAACGCGTGTTCAGATATCAGGCACCGACATTAGCGGAGCAGAGCTGTTTTCTCAGCCAAATATAACTGGCAACCAGACAGGAACCATCTCAATGCAGAGCAGACAGAAGACGCTTGCCATTGAGTACTCTGCCCTTGACTACCGTAATCCTAACAACATCCAATACTCCCATATGCTGGAAGGCTTTGACCAGGAGTGGATCATGGATGGAAGCCACAGAATTGCTGCTTACAGTAACCTTCAACCTGGCAGCTACACCTTCCATGTCAGGTCTACCAACGCTGACGGTATCTGGGTCGACAACCAGTATTCCATCCCTGTTGTTGTTCATCCCTCCTTCTGGCAGACTATATTTGCAAGGATAATGTATCTGGTACTCTTTCTGTCACTAACTGCCATTGTAATCTACATCATCACCACCTTTTACAAGCTGAGACATAAAGTTGAGGTTGAACAACTTATCACAAACCTGAAACTTAAGTTCTTTACTGATATCTCACATGAGCTTAGAACACCTCTTACGCTGATAGCATCTCCTGTCGGCAATATTCTTAAAGACAATGATCTCAGACCTGAAATAAGAGAACAACTATCTATTGTACAAAGCAATACTGAGAGGATGCTGAGACTTGTCAATCAGATCCTTGACTTCAGAAAGATACAGAACAACAAGATGAAGCTTAAGGTTGAACTTTTTAACCTTGCAGATTACATCAGGGAGATATGTTCAAATTTCACGAAGATAGCTGAAGACAAGGGCATTTTGTTTGAAATAAATGACTTATCAGATAATGAGTCATTATGGGCTGACAAGGATAAAGTTGAAAAAATAGTCTATAACCTGTTGTCAAATGCTTTTAAGTTTACTCCCGGAGGAAAAAGGGTCACCGTCACCATCACCAGGAGAGATAATTCTCTTGATATGGCAGTAGCTGATCAGGGGTCAGGTCTTACCCGGGAGAAGCTAAAGAACCTGTTTGGTCGTTTTGACAGCGGGACAGGTAAAAGCATCTCGCTTCAGCCAGGTACTGGCATAGGTCTCTCTCTGAGTAAGGAACTGGCAGATATGCACAAGGCCACCCTGACCGCAGAGAGCGAAGAAGGCCAGGGGGCTGTTTTCACCATTTCATTCAGGTTGGGGTGCTCGCACTTCGAAAACGATACTGAGTTTGTAATATCAGACGGACAGAGCATCATAACCAATGGAACGCCGGTAATAAAACAGGATGATCACACTATAACAGAAGAAGAATCAGATAATGAACCCCTACTGCTGATAGTAGAAGACAATGAAGAATTGAGGAGCTTTCTCAGAATTATCCTTTCTGACGGGTTCCATGTTATTGAGGCAGGCAATGGAAATGAGGGCTGTCAGATTGCCCTGAGCCAGCTTCCTGATATTATCATCACTGACCTCATGATGCCGGGGATGAACGGCCTTGAGCTGGCTGAGATAATCAAAAAAGATGAGACAACATCACACATTCCGGTAATTATTCTGACAGCAAAGACTGATCTCGACACGCAACTGGAGGCATTGCGTCAGGGAGCTGATGACTATATAACAAAACCGTTCAGTTCCTCATACCTGAGAGCAAGAGTTGATAACATACTGCAACAGAGAAAAAAACTGCAGGAGTTATTCCTCTCATCTATTCCGGCCTTCAATAACAACCAGAATCATTCAAACATTGATATTAGCCCAATCACTCCTGTTGTTGAATCGTATGATGAAAAATTCATAAAGAGACTCATGGATATTATGGAAGAGAACATGGATAACTCAGAGCTTACTGTTGACGACCTGGTTTCATCAGCAGGTATCGGGAGGTCTGTTTTCTTTAAAAAAATAAAAAGTCTCACAGGTCTTGCTCCCGTTGAATTCATCAGGGAGGTTAGAATAAAAAGGGCCGCACAACTCATCGAGACAGGTGAATTCACTATATCACAGGTAACCTATATGGTAGGCAATAATGACCCCAGGTACTTCTCGCGCATATTTAAGCACAAATACGGCATGACCCCGTCTGAGTACAAAGAGAAACACACTAATAATAAAAACTGATTAATGCACTTTTTACACTAAAATTTATACAACAGCTGGTGTGAAGTTGCCTAAATTGGTGTTGTTTTTATGTTGTATCAATAATGATTGAACCAATGAGATCTGTACTACCAGCATTTATTTTTATGTTTGGCATGCTTGCCGTATTACCATCATGCCGCACAAAGAGCAACAAGAATGCAGTATCTTCTTCAGAGGAACGGTGGTCGGTCAGAATGGCTGATTCAGAAATGAAAAGATATCCTGCACTCTGGATGGTTGACTTTGTCAGTGAGAAAAAATGGAATTACACCCAGGGTCTTGAGGGCCTGGCCTTTATCAGGTTAAGCGAAGCTACCGGAGAGAAGAAGTATTTTCTCTACGCCAAAGGATATGCTGACTCACTCATCGATGCTGATGGCGTCATCTTTAACTACAGGATGTCTAACTTCAATATCGACCAGGTCAACCCTGGCAAGATGCTCCTTAAGCTATTTGACAAGACAGGTGATTCAAGGTATATGATAGCTGCTGACACTCTACGGGAGCAGTTAAGAAGACAGCCACGGACCTCTGAGGGGGGATTCTGGCACAAGAAGATTTATCCTGAGCAGATGTGGCTTGATGGTCTTTATATGGGAGCGCCATTTTATGCTGATTATGCAGCCCGACATAATGAAGACAAAGACTTCCCTGATGTCATCAACCAGTTTATTGTGGCTGCAAAACATACATATGACCCTGCCACAGGGCTCTACCGGCATGCGTGGGATGAGTCGAAGATGATGGGATGGGCTGATAAAGAGACAGGCATGTCACCTCATGCCTGGGGCCGTGCTATGGGATGGTTCTCCATGGCTCTCGTCGACGTACTCGACTTTTTACCAGAGAATGAGGCCGGCAGGGATGAACTGATAACAATACTGAATAACATTGCCCGGGCCCTGTCGAAGATACAGGACACAGAGACAGGTGGCTGGTACCAGGTACTCGACAGCCCGGGGGAGAACGGAAATTATATTGAGACTTCATGCACAGCTATGTTTACATATTCACTGTTGAAAGGAGTAAGAAAAGGATATCTTGACAAGGAATACCTTGTCAACGCAAAAGCAGCATATCAGGGATTAATCAGAAACTTCATCATCGTTGATGAGAATGGCATGGTATCACTGACAAAAACATGTGGTGTTGCAGGTCTTGGAGGAAACCCTTACAGAGATGGCTCTTTCGAATACTATGTAAATGAAGAGATAAGAGAAAATGACCCCAAAGGTGTTGCTCCCTTCATAATGGCATCTATTGAATACGAAAGCCTGGGTGAATTATAACTATCCAAAAACAGTTTTATTCTCACTGACCAAAAACTCCACTGTTTAAATAAAAAATTTCACATTGGTGGCATCAACTGGATTTAACTTTGATAGCATCATTAAATAACAGACAGAGTGAAGGAAGAGGTGATTTACAATAAGGTAAGCAAGCAGACAATGAGATCCGGGCCAGTACTTTTATTATTGATTCTTTCAGCAGGGATAATTACACAATGCAACACCCATTCTGACAGATGGCAGATGAGTGATATTATTGAGAGCGAGATAAAGACCACTGCTTTCTCAAATGACACCTTCGACATCAGACTCTTTGGCGCTGACAACAGTGACACATCTTTTCTAAACACTCTGGCTATAAACAGTGCCATAGAAAAGTGCAGTGCCTCTGGCGGAGGTGTGGTCAATATACCAGCAGGTATATGGCTTACAGGCCCGGTAACACTGCACAGTAATGTGAACCTGCACCTTGAAGAAGGAGCCCTCATTAAATTCTCAACAGATGTAAGTCTATACACACCTGCGGTACTCACACGCTGGGAAGGAATGGACTGTTACAACACCCGACCGTTAATATATGCCTCTGAGGCAGTAAACATAGCTATAACTGGAAAGGGAACCATTGACGGCCAGGCATCTGACCTGTCGTGGTGGTGGATGAACGGCAACAGCGACTATGGCTGGAAAGAAGGAATGATCTCACAGAGAACAGCAGGAAGAGCCAGATTATTATATTGCGAACAGAACAATATACCTGTTGAGAAAAGGATATTTGAGCCTGAAGATGCGCTGAGACCCCAGCTCATTAATTTCTACCGGTGCAACACTGTACTTATTGAAGATGTAACACTAAAAAATTCACCATTCTGGGTTATACACCCTTTACTTACAGACAACTTCATACTGCGCGGAGTAACAATAGTAAGTAACGGCCCTAATTCTGACGGCTGTGATCCTGAGTCATGCGATCATGTTCTCATCGAAGACTGCTACTTTAATACAGGTGATGACTGTATTGCAATTAAATCAGGAAGAAACAATGACGGAAGGAGATGGAATATACCATCAAAAAACATTATTGTACGTGACTGCAGGATGGCTGACGGCCATGGAGGCGTAGTGATAGGAAGCGAGATATCAGGAGGATTCTCCAATCTCTTTGTCAAAAACTGTCAGATGGACAGCCCGGACTTGCTAAGGGTATTAAGAATCAAGACATCTGACTGCCGGGGAGGAACCATCGAAAACATAAACATTAAGGATGTAGTGGTAGGTAAGTGTCAGGAGGCGGTGGTACATATAAGTCTTTTGTATGAACCGGATGAAAGCTGTAACAGATCATTCCCCCCCTACGTGAAAGATATCCATATCGAAAATATCACATCACAGCAAAGCGAATACGGCGTATTTATAGAAGGGCTGAAAGAGTCTGTGAATGTTTCTGATGTAACAGTATCCAATTGCTCATTCAATGGCGTTGAGAGAGAAAATATGATTACAGGTGCTGAAAAAGTACATTTTAAAAATGTGATGATCAATGGCAAAAGAGTCAGGCATTAATCATATAAATCAACAGCCGATGCTAAAAAGCAAAATGATAATAACAGGGTATAATTAAGGAGTTAACAGATTTTCCTATATTTATGGATAAAATGGGAAATCTGGTCTTGTTTATCACCTTTGTTTAAAAACAACTATAGAAAGAGTTAAAAACTAACAGAAATGATAAAGATAGGCAAGTATTCACTAGGGACAGGAGACCGCTTCTCTCACCAGGGAGAGGCTCAACTGAAGGCTATAATGAAGGCCAAAGAGATTCTCCACATAGACATCACTCCTGTTTGGAACAAGTCAAACAGGGAGCATAACATAGTTCACTCTGAGCCTTCAGACACACGTAAGGAGGCCGATGCAGCTGTAAAAGCGCTGAATTACAAAGGAGAGTTTTTCGTCGATGCTGACCATATAAATATGAGCAATGTTGAGAGGTTTATTGATGTTTCAGATTTCTTTACCCTTGATGTTGCTGATTATATCGGAAAAAGAGCATCCGAATCTGAGATTGAGGAATTCGTTGAGAATCATCGTAGTCTATGCGGAGTGATCTCAATACCTGGTATAGAACAGGCTTTTAATGTAAGTGAGAGATTTCTGAATGATTTTGCAGGGAAGTTTCTTTATGCTGTCACTGAGGCCTCACATATATACCAGCATATTGCATCAAAAAAGGGAGAGGGCACCTTTATTACTGAAGTCTCTATGGATGAGGTTGACGAACCTCAGACACCTCTCGATCTGCTGTTTATCCTCAAGCTTCTTTCTGACATGAGAGTGCCTGTACAAACCATTGCACCTAAATTCACCGGCAGGTTTAATAAAGGCGTTGACTATGAAGGGGATCCTTTGCAGTTTAAAAAAGAATTTGAAGAAGACATACTTGTAATTGATTATGCAGTAAAAAACTTTGAGTTACCAGCGAACCTGAAGCTAAGCGTACACTCAGGCAGTGATAAGTTTTCTATCTATCCTGTCATGGGATCGATACTAAGAAAGCATGACAAAGGCATTCATATAAAAACTGCAGGTACCACATGGCTTGAGGAGGTTATTGGCCTTTCGCTTTCAGGAGGCATGGGCCTTTCTCTGGCCAAGCTGATATACCGGAACGCGTATGATCGCATGAATGAGTTATGTGCCCCGTATGCAACGGTAATAGACATAAAGCCCGAACTGCTTCCTTCACCTGACACTGTTGACAGATGGTCATCAGAGAGATATGCAGCAGCATTGATACATGATCAGCTCAGCCCTGACTATAACCCTGGTTTCAGACAACTTATTCATGTGGGCTACAAGGTAGCAGCTGAACTGGATGAAGAGTATATTACAGCCTTAATTGACAATAAGGATGTCATAGCTGAATGTGTTACCGGCAACATCCTTGACAGGCATATAATGAGGCTCTTCAGAGAATAGAGCCATAATACCTGATTGTACCTGACATCAACCTAAACCAATCTCCGGAGATGAAAGAGTTTATAAATGAAGATTTTCTGCTTCAGAGTGATGCTGCCCGCCAGCTTTACCACGAACATGCCGAACATCAGCCAATAATTGATTACCATTGTCATCTTAATCCTGCCTATATAGCCGGCAACCGCAGATTTGACAATCTGGGTCAGATCTGGCTTGAGGGTGACCATTATAAATGGAGGGCGATGAGGACCAACGGTATTGAAGAGAAATACTGTACAGGAAAGGAGACAACTGACTGGGAGAAGTTTGAGAAATGGGCAGAAACAGTGCCTTATACTTTACGTAATCCGCTTTATGCCTGGACACACCTTGAACTAAAAAGAGTATTTGGCATCAGTGAGATACTCAAACCAGAAACCGCCGCCTCAATCTATGAGAGGGGCACCGCACTGCTGCAGAAGCCTGATTATTATGCCAGAGGCCTGATGAAGATGTTTAATGTTGAGGTTGTATGTACTACTGACGACCCTGTTGATGATCTGGCTCATCATGAGGCACTGAGGAAAGAGGGTTTCCCCATTAAAGTGCTCCCTACATGGAGACCGGATAAGGCAATGGCTGTTGATGATCCTGAATCATTCAGAGTGTATGTTGACAGACTGTCGGAGGTATCAGGAGTAACGATAAAGAGCTACGTGAGTCTGCTGGAGGCATTAAGAAAAAGGCATGACTTTTTTGCCACTGCCGGATGCCGCCTGAGTGACCATGGCATTGAGGAGTTTTATGCCGAGGATTATACAGAAAGAGAGATTGATCAGATTTTTCATGGTGCTTATTCAGGCAAGAGGCTGTCATCTGACGAGGTCAGAAAATTCAAATCCGCCATGCTATATGAGATGGCATTAATGGACTACCAGAAGGGATGGACACAGCAGTTTCATTATGGTGCCATACGCAATAACAACAGCCGTTTGTTTCGCACTCTTGGCCCTGACACCGGGTTTGATTCAATTGGTGACTTTACCGTGGCAAAGAACATGTCAAAATTCCTTAACAGGCTGGATGACAAGGGAGAACTGACAAAAACGATAATATACAATCTGAATCCGCGTGATAATGCACTCATTGCCACCATGGCTGGCAATTTTCAGGATGGTACTGTTGCCGGCAAGATTCAGTTTGGCTCAGGATGGTGGTTTCTTGATCAGGAAGAGGGCATAATTGATCAGCTCAACTCTCTTTCCCTGCTGGGGCTCCTGAGCCGTTTTGCAGGTATGCTCACTGACTCAAGAAGTTTTATATCATATCCACGACATGAATACTTCCGCAGGGTTCTGTGTAACCTTATTGGTGATGACATTGAAAAAGGCAGAATCCCTGCCTCCGAAACAGGATTTGCAGGAAAGATTATTGAGGATATATGTTACTTCAATGCAAAGAATTACTTTGGATTTTAATGTTTCCTCTGATAGTTAACCATAAACAAAAGAACTTATGGCACAGTTTAGTAGAATTGACGTAGCTCTGAAGATGGCTGAGGTAGGCATGGTGCCTGTCTTCTACCACAAGGAGGTAGCTGTCTGCAAGGAGGTAATAAAGGCTTGCTATGATGGCGGAGTAAGGGTCTTTGAGTTTACAAACAGGGGCGATTATGCCCATGAGGTATTCTCAGAACTGAATAAATGGGCTTCTCTGGAGTGTCCTCACCTGATAATGGGAATAGGATCTGTTATTGATGCCGGCACTGCCGCATTATATATTCAGACAGGAGCCAATTTTGTAGTGTCACCTATACTTAATCCTGATGTGGCAAAGGTCTGCAACAGGAGAAAGATACTATGGATGCCGGGCTGTGGAAGTCTGTCAGAGATATCGTTTGCCGAGGAGTTGGGAGCTGAGATAGTGAAGATCTTCCCCGGTGTCTCTGTCGGTGGTCCGGGCTTTGTAAAAGCAATAAAGGCGCCATGTCCATGGACCAGTGTGATGCCCACAGGAGGTGTTGAACCTGCTGAAGAGAACCTGAAACAATGGTTTAATGCCGGTGTCACTGCTGTTGGAATGGGATCTAACCTCATCACACCTGAAATAATCAGTAGTCATGATTGGAAGACTCTTACTGAAAATGTTGCCGGGGTGATTCATATGATAAAGAAATACAAGAAATAACAACTCTCATTATCAATACCTTATCCCCAAAAACATGACAGACAAAATCACCAATGGCAAAATGACAAATTACAGGTGGGCAATCTGTGGTTTGTTGTTTTTCGCCACTACAGTAAACTACCTTGACCGTCAGGTCTTATCTCTGACTTGGAAAGATTTCATCTCTCCTGAGTTCCACTGGACCAACACTGATTATGGTAATATCACTGCATTCTTCTCGATATCCTATGCCCTTTTTCTCCTCTTTGCCGGAAAATTCATTGATTGGATGGGTACTAAGAAGGGCTATCTGTGGGCCATTGGCATCTGGTCAGTGGGAGCTGTTTTTCATGCTTTCTGTGGGATAGGAACAGCAGGCTTGGTTACAGGTAAATGGATAATCAGCTTTGAAGGTGCAAAAACTATATTAAACGGCGTTGATAAGGTAGGCCTTATTGCCTCAACAAGTGTCTCCCTGTTTATGTTCTCTCGGGCTGTCCTTGCTCTTGGGGAAGCAGGTAACTTCCCTGCAGCTATAAAAACAACTGCTGAATATTTTCCGAAAAAAGACAGGGCTTTTTCCACAAGCATATTTAATTCAGGAGCAACTGTCGGTGCACTTATTGCACCAATGACCATACCTGTTCTTGCCTCAAAATTTGGATGGGAAATGGCTTTTATTGTTATTGGAGCACTTGGCTTTATCTGGATGGGATTCTGGATCTTTATGTATAAAAAACCTCATGAGCACCATATGGTGAATAAGGCTGAACTTGATTACATACTTCAGGATAAAGCCGGAGACAAAACAGACAAGTCTGACATTGAGAAAGAGGGAAAAGCAATGTCATTTCTGAAATGTTTCAGATACAAACAAACATGGTCATTTGCAATCGGAAAGTTCATGACAGACGGAGTATGGTGGTTTTATCTTTTCTGGGCCCCGGCATACCTGAGCGATGTTTACGGATATACGTCAAACTCGCTTATGTCAAGAACATTGATTTTTACACTTTACGCAATAACAATGCTTTCAATAATCGGGGGGTGGCTTCCAACATACTTTGTTGACAAAAAAGGAATGAACCCTTATGAAGGTAGAATGAAAGCTATGCTTATTTTTGCATTCTTTCCGCTACTTGCACTGTTTGCTCAACCACTTGGTCATATTTCACCATGGTTCCCGATAATTATCATTGGTATAGCTGCAGCAGCACACCAGGCATGGTCGGCAAATATCTTTTCAACAGTAGGCGACATGTTTCCCAAGGCTGCCATCGCAACTATAACAGGTATTGGCGGCATGGCAGGTGGCATTGGATCATACATTATCAACAAAGGCTCTGGCAGATTATTTGACTATGCAAAGAACACTGATATGAGTTTTGCCGGTTTCAGTGGTATAGAATCAGGATATTTCATTGTTTTCTCCTTCTGTGCCGTGGCATATCTTACAGGGTGGCTGATTATGAAATCACTTGTGCCAAAGTTTAAACTTATTGAAGACTAATAAATTATTATGATTATGATAAAGAATGATTTTTCCGATCTGAAAGGAAAGGTGGCAGTTATCACCGGAGGTGGTGGTGTTATTGGAAAATCGCTGGCTAAAGGCATGGGTAATGCCGGTATGATAGTGGTTATTCTGGATATCAATCCTGATCGTGGTAATGCAGTAGCTGCTGAGATAGCTGCTGAGACCGGATGTCAGGCTTATGGCTTTGGTGCTGATGCCACAAATAAGGAGTCGCTTGAAACTGCCCGGGAGAAAATACTCTCAGATGTTGGCAACATTGATATTCTCATTAATTGTGCCGGAGGCAATAAACCTACGGCTACCACTGCCAGGGAACAGGTAATAGCCGGGGAGAGTGATCTCTCTGATACTTTTTACGGCCTTGACATCAATGGATTTGATGATGTCTTCTCGCTCAATTTCCGGGGCACCGTCCTGCCAACAATGGTATTCACCTCTGACATGGTAAAGAGAGGCAAAGGTGTTGTTCTGAATATCTCCTCTATGAATGCCTTCAGGCCTCTGACCAAGATACCAGCCTATTCGGCTGCCAAGGCCTCGGTAAATAACTTCACACAATGGCTTGCCGTACACCTTGCGCCTGCCGGAGTACGGATCAATGCGATAGCCCCCGGTTTCCTGCTGACCAACCAGAACAGATTCCTGCTTATTGATGAAAAGAGCGGTGAGATGACACCCAGGGGTGCAAAAATAATATCTGCAACACCGATGGGAAGATATGCAGAACCTGAAGAGATGGTAGGAACAATGCTTTACCTCCTGTCTGACAACCTGTCGGGTTTTATCACAGGTGTGGTAATACCTGTTGATGGTGGCTTCAGTGCCTTCAGCGGCGTATGAGCATCAGATATTCTAGCATGTTAACAATTTAGCTCTGTTCGCCTTATGAATATATTGGAAGAACTGAAACCCGCGAAGAAATACTTCATTGGCATTGACTCTGATGGTTGCGTCTTTGACACCATGGAGGTTAAACACAAGGAGTTTTTCATCCCCAACACTATAAAAGCCTTTGAGTTATATGCCATTTCTAAATATGTCAGGGAGACATGGGAGTTTGTGAACCTCTATTCCAAAACCAGGGGTATAAACCGGTTCCCGGCACTGATAAGAGTTATGGATCTTCTTGCTGAAAGGGAGGAGATAAAAGAGATGAGTTTTACACTTCCTGACATGGAGCCTCTCAGGGAATGGATCGCCAGAGAGACAAAACTGGGTAACCCAGTCTTCAGAGAGTATTGTAAAGGCAATCCGCATCCCTCCCTGGAGCCGGTTCTGAAATGGACTGAGGCAGTAAATGCAGATATAGCTCAATGGCTCAGATCGGTTCCTCCTTTTCATTATGCCGGAATAGCAATTGAAAAAATCAGTATCATTGCCGATTCTATTGTAGTCTCACAGACACCTCACGAGGCACTGGCAAGAGAGTGGGAAGAGCATAACATAGACAGGTACGTCATGGCAATAGCAGGACAGGAACTGGGAACAAAGACAGAGCATCTGGCAATGGCTGCCAGGGGCAAGTATCATGAAAATAATATTCTCATGATCGGTGATGCTCCCGGTGATCTGAAGGCAGCAATGGATAATAATGCACTTTTTTTTCCGGTTATACCCGGAAGTGAGAACAGATCATGGAAAAGATTGTATGAAGAAGCACTCGACAGGTTTATCAACGGAAAATACAGGGGTGAATACCAGGATGAGTTACTGGCAGAATTTGAAAAATCTCTTCCTGAGAAACCCTCATGGAAATAAAAAACAGCTATGATATACTATTCTAAAGGCGGTCCTGAAGAGGAATTAAGCAGAGATGACATAAGAAATGCATTGAATGAAACTCTTACTCTCTTCGACGACAGGAAACGGCTTCTCCTGCTCCCGCCAGATATAACACGTGCTCACTCTGGTGCCGGCATGATAACTGAACTGTTATGGCAATCACTTGGGGACAGGGTGAAGGATATTATGCCTGCCTTGGGTACCCACGTGCCCATGGCCAGCATTGAAATCGCAAAAATGTTTGGCGAAGTACCTCTCTATCTCTTCCGTGATCATAAGTGGAGAAGCGATATCTCTGAGTTGGGCCGCATACCTGCTTCATACATCAGGGAGGTCACTGACGGCAAGGTTGACTTTGATTATCCTGTCCAGGTAAACAACCTTCTTGCCTCCGGAAACCATGACCTGATACTTTCAATAGGGCAGGTAGTACCTCATGAGGTTACAGGCATGGCTAACTATAACAAGAATATATTTGTTGGCTGTGGAGGCAGCGAAGCTATCAACAAAAGCCACTTCATTGGTGCCGTACACGGAATAGAGAATATACTGGGAACCACCAGCAACCCGGTAAGGGATGTATTGAACAAAGCCTCGGAGATGGCCCGGCCAACACATCCCATTGTCTATGTACTGACAGTGGTTGGTCAGGATAGTAATGGAAGGCTGAAGATAAGAGGCCTCTTTATCGGCGATGACATAGAGTGCTTCCTGAAAGCAGCAGAACTGTCAGCAATAGTTAATTTCACAACACTGGAGGAGAGAATCAGAAAAGTAGTTGTCTATCTAGATCCCGAGGAGTTTAAAAGCACATGGTTGGGTAACAAGAGTATCTACCGTACAAGAATGGCCATTGCTGACAGAGGAGAGCTTATAGTCCTGGCCCCCGGTGTAAAGACTTTTGGTGAAGACCCACAGATTGATTCTCTCATAAGGAAGTATGGTTACCGTACCACTGAACAGATTCTGAAGTTTGTTGAAGAGAACGAAGATCTGAGGAATAACCTTAGTGCTGCAGCACATCTCATACACGGCTCACATGAAAACAGGTTCAGAGTGACATATGCTACAGGCAGCCTTACGGCTAATGAGGTTGAGTCAGCAGGCTATAGCTTTGGAAACCTGAGAGATTTGTTAAAGATATATGATCCGGCAAATCTCCGCAATGGTTTTAACATCATGCCTGACGGTGAGGAGATATTTTTCATATCCAATCCCGCAACCGGATTATGGAGGGCAAAGAAATAAACAGGGTAGTATTTTAGTTGTTATTTAACAGAGTATACATATCCCTGCAATAATAATCAGTGTAACTTAGTAAATTGACATATACCGACAGCATCAGGCTTGTGAATAACAGATAAAAAATTACAAATGAAGATAGTCATTGATGATAAAATCCCCTTTATCAGGGGGGCTTTTGAACCTTTTGCTGAGGTTGTTTACTGCCGGGGCAGTGAGATAAATAGTTCTGTCGTCAGTGATGCTGATGCTCTTGTAATTCGTACCCGCACCAAATGTAACAGTTCATTGCTAAAAGGAAGCAATGTCAGAATAATTGCTTCTGCCACTATAGGATATGACCACATTGACACACAATGGTGCGAGGCAAACAATATAAAGTGGGTGAATGCTCCGGGGTGCAACTCAGGATCTGTGATGCAGTACATCACATCATCACTGTTCTTTCTTGCTTCAAGACACTCTCTCGATCTCAGGTCGCTGACGATTGGTGTTGTGGGAGTGGGGAATGTTGGCTCAAAGGTAGTTGCGGCAGCCAGGGCCATAGGGATGAATGTACTTCAGAATGATCCCCCACGTGCCAGACGTGAAAAAAACAACACTTTCATTCCTCTTGATGATCTCCTTCATCATTCTGACATTGTAACACTGCATGTTCCTTACACCCTTGATGGCCATGACAGAACACATTATCTGATCAACAGTAATAACATATATGATTTGAAACCGGGGAGTTATCTCTTTAACTCCTCACGTGGAGAGGTGGTTGACAACACTTCATTACTGAAAGCTCTTAAGAAGGGGCATCTGTCAGGCACTGTGCTTGATGTCTGGGAAGGAGAACCTGATGCTGACAGAGAGCTGGTAACCATGGCTGATTTATCTACTCCACATATTGCAGGATATTCTGTTGATGGCAAAGCCAATGGCACTGTTAAGGCAGTACATGAGGTATCAGCTTTGCTCGGCCTGCCTCTCAATGAGTGGAAACCTTCAATGTTGCCTGAACCTGAGAATCCTGAAATAAACCTGACACCTTTTACCGGATATCACTCTTCTGTAGAGCTGGCAGGGATGGCTGTCACGGCCACCTATCCTATCTCACGTGACAATAATGACTTTAAGAAAGACCCGGGCAGATTCGAATCACTGCGCGATAACTACTGGAAGAGACGCGAATTTGGCTCTTATACTGCAATAGTCAATGATGAAGAGTGCAGTACAATACTCGCATCCCTGGGTTTTAAAATAAAAAATAACTGAAAACGAATATTTAAATGAAAGCAGACATCGGAATTATTGGACTTGCCGTCATGGGTGAGAACCTCGTACTGAACATGGAAAGCAAAGGTTTTACTGTAGCTGTCTATAACCGTACAACAAACAAAGTCACGAAATTCATCGAAGGGCGTGGCAAAGGAAAGAAGTTCATACCTTCATATACCATTGAGGAGTTCATTGCCAGTCTCAGGAGGCCACGTAAGGTAATGTTAATGGTAAAAGCAGGGCAACCTGTTGATGACAATCTGGAGCTGATTATACCACTGCTTGAACCAGGTGATATAATTATTGAGGGTGGCAACTCACATTTTCCGGATACTATAAGGCGTACGAAGTATGTTGAGAGTAAAGGATTATTATATATTGGCACAGGTGTCTCCGGGGGTGAAGAAGGAGCTCTGCTGGGTCCGTCATTGATGCCTGGAGGGTCGAAAGAGGCCTGGCCTCATGTTAAAGAGATATTTCATGCCATCTCTGCTAAAGCGTCTGACGGTGCCTCATGCTGTGCCTGGATTGGAGATAATGGCGCCGGTCACTTTGTCAAGATGTCGCACAATGGTATAGAGTATGGTGACATGCAACTCATCTGCGAAGCATATAATCTTCTCAAAGATGTCGGAGGACTTGATCATGAAGAGATGGCAGAGGTATTTGAAGAGTGGAATAAGGCTGAGCTCGACTCATATCTTATAGAGATAACCGCCGAGATATTAAAGTACAAGGATGATGACGGAGAGCCTATGGTAACCAAGATACTTGACAAGGCCGGGCAGAAGGGTACCGGCAAGTGGACGGTAATAGGTGCTCTCGACCTTGGAGTACCGCTTAGTCTCATAGGTGAATCGGTCTTTGCCAGGCTCATCTCATCGATGAAGTCAGAGAGAGTGGTTGCGGCGAAACGTTTCAGTGGACCTGCTGCCGGGAAGAGTAACATTGACAAACAGGATCTGATTGATGATGTGCGCAAAGCACTCTATGCCTCAAAAATTGTCTCATATGCCCAGGGCTTCAATCTGCTCAGGAAAGCCGCTGAAGAATATGGATGGGAGCTTAACTATGGAGAGATAGCCATGATATGGAGAGGCGGTTGTATTATACGCTCTGCATTCCTGAATAAGATCTATGAAGCCTATAAGAACAATCCGGAGTTGCAGAACCTGGTTATGGATGACTACTTCTCATCCATTCTTATGGAGAACAGCCAGAGCTGGAGACGGGTCATAGCCGCAGCTGTCACTCAGGGGATACCTGTACCGGCAATGAGTGCCGCACTGTCATGGTTTGACAGCTACAGGTCAGAGTGGCTCCCGGCAAATCTTCTCCAGGCACAACGTGATTATTTCGGGGCACACACCTATGAAAGAATTGACGAGCCTGAAGGTCAGTTCTTCCACACAAACTGGACAGGGCGTGGAGGCGACACTGTCTCCACAACATATAATGCCTGAGTTTTTCAGAAATAAATTGAGTACTTTTGCGCCATACCAAAAAGTGTAATATTGTTATGAGTAAAAATCCCAACATGCTGGCAGCCGATAACCTTCGCATTCTTGCCATGTCTATGGTCGAGAAGGCCAATTCTGGGCATCCTGGTGGTGCAATGGGCGGAGCCGATTTCATTCACATCCTCTTCTCTGAGTTTCTTAACTTTGACCCTGCGGACCCTCGATGGATCAACCGCGACCGTTTCTTTCTTGACCCGGGTCACATGTCACCCATGCTTTACTCTGTGCTTACACTGACAGGTCATTACTCTATTGATGACATAAAAAATTTCCGTCAATGGGGAAGCATCACCCCCGGACATCCGGAGGTTGATCTGGCTCATGCCGTTGAGAACACCTCTGGCCCATTGGGACAAGGTCACACCATGGCCATGGGAGCTGCCATTGCTGAGCGTTTCCTCACCGCCCGATTCGGTGACATGTTCAGTCATAAGATCTATGCATTTATTTCTGACGGAGGAATACAGGAAGAGATATCTCAGGGCACTGGCCGGCTGGCTGGCCACCTGGGACTAAACAACCTGATAATGTTCTATGACTCAAACAGCATCCAGCTGTCAACAGAGACATCTGCTGTTACTACAGAGGATACTGCAGCCAAATATAAGGCATGGAACTGGAGGGTAATGGAAATTGATGGTCATGACCATCAACAGATACGCAGCGCCATCACTCAAGCAATAAATGAGAAGGAAAAACCAGTATTGATCATTGGAAAAACAGTCATGGGCAAGGGACTTGTTGATGAGGCCGGCAACAGCTTTGAAAACAAGTGTTCAACACATGGCCAGCCGGTGACACACGCAGGTGCCTCATTTAAAAAGTCAGTAATAAACCTTGGTGGTGACCCTGAAAACCCATTTATTATATTCCCTGAGGTGAAGCAACTATACGATGGTATACTTTCACAGAAAAAGGCTGAAGCAGAGAGATGGAAAAAGGATAAGGCATTATGGGCTGCGGAAAACCCGGAAAAAGACGCTATGCTTCATAGCTTCTATTCACGTGAGATACCTGCAATAGACTTTGCATCTGTAACCCAGAAAGCAAATGATGCCACCAGAAGTGCCTCAGCATTATTGCTTTCTCACTTTGCTGACAAGATACCAAATATGATTGTCTCATCAGCTGACCTGGCCAACTCTGACAAGACTGACGGCTTCTTGAAAAAGACGAAGGCATTCACAAAGGGCGACTTCACAGGAGCCTTCCTGCATGCCGGAGTATCGGAGCTGACAATGGCTGCCGCAATGAATGGCATGGCACTCCATGGAGGTGTTATTCCTGTCTGTGCAACATTCTTTGTGTTCTCAGACTATATGAAACCTGCAGTCCGTATGGCTGCCCTAATGGAACTGCCTGTAAAATATGTCTGGACCCATGATGCATTCCGCGTAGGCGAGGACGGACCGACACACCAGCCTGTAGAGCAGGAAGCTCAGATACGGCTCATGGAACAGATGAAGAATCATCATGGCGCCAATAGCATGCTCGTCATCCGCCCTGCTGACGCAGACGAAACAACCATTGCCTGGAAAATGGCCCTGGAAAATATCTCAACACCAACAGCACTGATACTGTCACGACAGAACATTAAGTCACTGCCTGCCAGAGAGATGACACGGCCACAAGCTGCCATTCAGGCAGAGAAGGGAGCCTATATTGTTTCTGAACCATCAGGGAAACCTGATATCATTATGGTTGCAAGCGGCTCAGAAGTAGCAACACTGATAGAAGGTGCCGCATTGTTAGGCGAAAAAGGCATAATGGCCAGAGTAGTCTCCGCCCCCTCTGAGGGAGTCTTCAGACGTCAGAAAAGGGAATACCAGGAAGAGGTATTGACACCCGGAATACCTGTCTTCTGTCTTACAGCCGGACTGCCGGTGACAATGCTCGGCTTCGCCGGCAGCGATGGCAGAATATGGGGATTCGATCAGTTTGGATTCTCAGCACCCTATCAGGTACTCGATGAAAAGTTCGGATTCACAGGAGAAAACGTTGTCAGACAGGTATTATCACAGCTGGGAAAGTAAAAGTGATTATCTAAAAATATTTAAACTAAAAAGAGTACCTGAATAAAAAATACAGGTACTTTTTTTATTAATGAAAAATGAGAACAAGGCGCCAAAGTTATTATGCTGTTTTTTAATGTCTTAGATATATGAAAAGGATTAAACAAACAACATCTTTTATGTTGCATATCTCAATAGAAAGGACCATATTTGCACGTTATTTATAACGGTTTATAATGATTAATATTGCTGATTCAATTACAATTCATGATTTTGAAAGTATTGTATTGAGACTGGAGGAAACAGAAGTTAATAAAGAGACATATAAAAAGATAGATGACTCTTTTCAATTTCTTAATGATTTTGCGCGCAACAAGGTAATTTACGGCGTCAACACCGGTTTTGGACCAATGGCGCAATACAGATTAAAAGATTCGCTTGTTTCAGATGTTCAGTACAACATCATCAGGAGTCACTCCTCAGGCATGGGTAATCTTTTCTCTCCTGTATTAGGACGTGCTGTGGTACTTGCAAGGCTAATGAGTTTCTGCCAGGGGAAATCAGCAGTAAGCACGGAGTTGATTTCACTCCTTACCTCTATGCTTAACAAGAAGATTTCGCCATGCATATATGAACACGGAGGTGTGGGGGCCAGTGGCGACCTGGTGCAGCTGGCACATCTTGCGCTGGCAGTAATAGGTGAGGGAGAAGTGATAGTTGATGAGAAGGTTATGTCTGCCTCTGAAGCCTTTGAAAAACTGAACATCAAGCCTCTTAAGATAAGAGGCAGAGAAGGCATTGCACTACTTAACGGCACATCAGCCATGACCGGCGTTGGCATTCTAAATCTTATCTCAGCAAAAAAACTGCTTGAACTATCATTGCTTTTCTCATGTCTTGCCAATGAGATAATGGAAGCATATGACGATCATATATCATATGAGCTGAATGACGCAAAGAGACATCATGGGCAGAAAGAGATAGCCAAGAGTGCCAGGATATTGGTAGCAGACAGCTCATTGCTCAAGTCGAGGGAGGCAGAGCTATATAAGGAGGTAAAGGAGACATACATTAACGAGAAGGTACAGGAGTATTATTCAATGAGGTGCTATCCCCAGATTCTCGGTCCTGTATACGATATGCTGGAACTGTCAGAGACAATACTGATAAACGAGCTTAACTCTGCCAATGACAATCCCATTATTGATGCTGAGGCAGGTAGTGTATATCATGGAGGCAACTTCCACGGCGATTATGTATCGCTTGAGATGGATAAAATGAAGCTGGGCATCACCCGTCTGACGATGCTCGCAGAGCGTCAGCTTAACTACCTCCTTAACAATGGCATCAACAAAAAGCTCTCCCCTTTCATCAATCTCAATGAGCTTGGACTTAACTTTGGGCTTCAGGGCATGCAGTTCACTGCCACCAGCACTACAGCAGAAAACCAGACCCTGTCAAATCCGATGTATGTACACAGCATACCCTGCAACAATGACAACCAGGACATAGTAAGCATGGGTTGCAATGCAGCTATCATCACAAAAAAGGTGATAGATAATGCATTTGATGTCTTTGCTATTGAAGCAATAGCTCTTGCTCAGGCTGTAGACTACCTGAAGATTGCAGATAAGCTCTCCTCTCAGACACGTAGATTTTATGATGAAATGAGATCCATAACACCAGCCGTGGGCATCGACTTTGCAACATACCAAATGCAGAAAGAGGTCCGCGACTATCTGTACAACAAGCACTTAAAAAACCTCTATAATTAAGCATGAAGTACGCACTTGTCACCGGAGCATCAAGGGGTATTGGAAGGGCTATCGCCCTTTCTCTGTCACATATGGGGTACCCTGTTATTATCAATTACTGTTCAAATGAAGAGGCAGCAGATGATACTGTCATGATGATTGAGAAAGAGGGTGGCAAGGCTGAAAAACTACGGTTTGACACTGGCAACAGTGCTGAAGTTGAGGCAACACTGGCCTTGTGGAAAGAGAGTCATCCGGATGATACGGTTGAGGTGCTTGTAAACAATGCAGGTGTAAGAAAGGACCAGATACTTGTATTTATGACCGAACAGGAATGGTCATCAGTAATAGATGTCAGCCTCAATGGATTTTTCAATGTAACCAGGTTACTTATAAAAGATATGATCACCAACAGATATGGAAGAGTAATAAATGTTGTATCATTATCTGGCATCAAGGGGTTACCGGGTCAGGTTAACTACTCGGCAGCAAAAGCCGGCATTATAGGAGCTACAAAGGCTCTGGCACAGGAAGTAGGAAAGAGGAACATAACCGTTAATGCTGTTGCTCCCGGATATATCTCCACAGATATGACTAAGGATCTGGATGAAGCATCCCTTAAATCACTTATTCCTGCCAACAGATTTGGCAAGCCTGAAGAGGTGGCAGACCTGGTAGCTTTTCTGGCTTCAGGAAAGGCTTCATACATTAATGGTGAGGTGATATCTATTAACGGAGGATTATATACTTAAATATCTGCATCCATTTTGGGATTCAGACAGACTGACAGAGAGGAAAAATTGTTTGTGAACTGATTATAATATGAAAAAAAGGGTCGTCATCACAGGAATGGGAATCTACTCATGCATCGGCAAGAGTCTGGAGGAGGTGCATGAATCACTATACAAGGGCAAATCAGGTATAGGCATTGAGTCTGTCAGAACTGAATATGGTTACAGATCTCCGCTGACTGGCATACTTGAAAGGCCGGTATTAAAAGGGGTTCTTGACCGCAGGCTCAGAACCGGGATGGCAGAGCAGGGTGAGTTTGCATATATGGCTACAGTGCAGGCTCTGGCACAGGCAGCCCTTGACAATGATTACCTTGAGGCAAATGAGATAGGCATTATTTATGGTAATGACAGCTCAGCAAAAGCGGTTATTGAGGCACACGAGATAATAAAAGAGAAACGTGACACAACACTACTGGGGTCAGGTGCAATATTCCAGTCAATGAATTCGACAGTAACAATGAACCTTTCAACAATTTTCAAGCTGAAAGGTGTAAACTTTACTGTCAGCGGAGCATGTGCCAGCGGCTCTCATGCAATAGGACTTGGCTACATGTATATCAGGGATGGACTTCAGGATATGGTTATCTGTGGCGGGGCACAGGAGATAAATCCATATTCCATGGGTAGCTTTGACGGCCTAAGTGCCTTCTCCGTAAGGGTGGATGAACCTGAGAAAGCCTCCCGTCCTTTCGATGCCAATCGAGATGGACTCGTCCCCAGCGGAGGTGCTGCCACACTCATTCTTGAGGAATATGAACATGCAGTAAACCGCGGAGCAGTAATACTGGCAGAAGTTGTGGGTTATGGTTTTTCATCCAACGGAACTCATATCTCACAGCCCAGTAATGAAGGATGCCTCAGGGCCATGCAGAGAGCACTCAACGATGCAGGGATGAAACCACAGGAGATTGACTATGTAAATGCTCATGCAACCTCAACACCACTGGGAGATGCCAATGAAGCAATAGCAATAGATGCCCTCTTTGGTGAAAGCAGACCTCCGGTAAGCTCCACAAAGTCAATGACAGGCCATGAATGCTGGATGGCAGGAGCAAGCGAAATCATTTACTCAATTATTATGATGCAGAACTCTTTTGTCGCACCAAATATTAACTTTGAAACCCCGGATGAACATTCAGCAAAGCTGAATATTGCAACAAAAACCGCTGACAAAGAGATAAATGCCTTCCTGTCCAACTCATTTGGATTCGGAGGCACTAACAGCGCACTGGTAATAAAAAAGATAAAATAAAATACCTTTTTCAGTTATGACCAAAGAAGAGATAATCAAAACTACAAATGAGTTTTTAGTTGAGGAAATAGAAGTTGAACAGGATAATATTGCAGAAGACTCGAGGTTGAAAGATGACCTGGGGATTGATAGCCTCGATTTCGTTGACATAGCAGTTATTGTTGAGAGAAAATTCGGATTCAAGATAAAAGCTGAGGAAATGATGTCTGTTCAGACTCTGGGTGAGTTCTACAACTATATCGATTCCAAAATAAACTAATGAAGAAAGAGTGGAGTGGTAAGACCAGAGGCGGAACATTCGGACAAAAGAGCCTCATATTTTACTTTCGCCATGGAAGCATCACATTCATATATCTTATTCTTCGTGTTATTGTGGTTTTTTATATGATTTTTGCCCGTAAGGGCCGTAATGCTATATATAACTATTTCAGAAAAATCCATTCCCTACCGGCCCTCAGATCACTGCTGATGACCTATAAAAACCATTATCTCTTCGGGCAGTCTATGCTTGACAAATATGCCCTCTTCTGCGGTAATACCGGCAAATACAATATGTCATTTGAAGGCCGTGAAAGCTTTGATGAAGCACTGACATCAGACAATGCCATTATAATTACCAGCTCGCACTGTGGCAACTTTGAACTGGCAGGATATCTCATGAATCAGAATCTGAAAAAGATCAATGCAATAGCTTTTGGCGGCGAGAGCCAGGTATACCAGCAGGCAAGGACTGATAACCTCAACAAAAACAATATCACCCTTATTCCGGTCGCTGATGACCTCTCCCATATTTATGCAATAAATAATGCTTTGTCGAACGGGGAAGTGCTTATCGTCCCCGGCGACAGGATATTTGAGGGCTCCAGGTTTACCGAGACAGATTTCATGGGTCGCAGGGCGCGTTTTCCTGATGGCCCTTTTGTCCTGGCTGCCAGGTACAATGTAAGCCTCTTCTCACTTTTTGTGATGAAAGAGGCAGATTTTAAATACAAGACATATGTAAAACGACTCGACAGCCCTGATACTGTTGAAATGAAAAACAGTGACAAAAGCAGGCTGCTGACAAGACGTTATGTATCTGCTCTGGAAGAGATTGTCACCATGTATCCGGCTCAATGGTATAACTTTTATAAATTCTGGAACTGACAATGGGATTTAATAAAAACATACTCCTGGTTTCTGCTAACAGATTTTGTGATCCATACCCTGTCTATCCTGTCGGAGTATCATACCTTAAGACATATCTTACCCGCAAAGACCCTTCGCTTCAGATCTCAGTATTTGACTTTAACATATCGTCACTCGAGGAATTTGCAGCAACCCTGCAAAACAATAAATACTCTCATATTTGTATCTCTCTTCGTAATATTGATGACACCAATATCTATGCAAAAAACTGCTTCATCGGATGGTACCGTGAAATAATTGAGACTGCACGCAAAAACTCTGATGCTTCTGTTATTATTGGCGGAGCCGGCTTCTCTATCTTTCCTGCTGAGATTTTCAACGACATCAGACCTGATTTTGGCATAACAGGCGAAGGTGAAGAGTCGCTTTACAGATTGCTCACCGACCCTGTGACCTCAGAATATCAGGATATTGATGGTCTGGTATTCAGAAACCACGAAGGTGTTATCATTAATGCCAGAAGGAAGAATATTGACTCCATTGAGCTGCAATTTGAAGACTCACTCGTGGACTTTTACTGGAAGAAGAGTGGAGTGCTCAATGTCCAGACCAAGAGAGGCTGCCCATATAATTGTATTTACTGCAGCTACCCTATCATTGACGGCCGCAGGGTCAGAACCTTCGATCCTGAACGTATCGTTAATGAGCTGATTACAGCAAGAGAGTCACACGGTATTGATTATGTCTTTTTCACCGATTCAGTTTTCAATATCTCAAACGAATACAACACAGTGCTGGCTAACACCATACTTAAGTCGGGGCTGAAGATAAAATGGGGAGCATACTTCTCACATCATAACTTTGACAGGGATCATCTTGAGCTTTTCAAAGCTGCCGGGCTGACACATATTGAGTTCGGTACCGATTCTCTCTCCGACACCCAGCTGAAAAACTACAATAAGAGCTTCTCTGTTGACCAGATACTTGAAAACTCGAGGATATGCAACGAGACAGGAGTCTATTTTGCACATTTCCTTATACTTGGAGGCTACGGCGAGACAGATCAGACACTGAATGAGACCTTCGCTAATTCACAACTAATTGACAGCACCGTATTTTTTCCATACATAGGAATGCGTATATACCCGGGCACCAGATTATATGACCTGGCTCTTTCTGAAGGAAGAATAAGAGAGAGATCCGAGGTTTTGAATCCTGTATACTATACCGCTTTCAACATATCGCTGGATGACCTGAAAGAGAGGGCGGCAAAAACAGGAAAAAGATGGATCTTCCCTGACTTTGATAACAGTGAAATAATGATCAGGTTAAGGGCAAGAGGGAAAAAAGGTCCTCTGTGGGAGTACCTGAGACAATAAACTGCTACAAGCACATGGATTTTAAAGATATAGATAT
>QKCK01000045.1 GCA_003245695.1 Bacteroidota bacterium
GAGTGGATTAATGACAATAAAACGGATATGTCTGAGCCAAAGGAATACTTCTATTATGCCAAGAGATGTGCTGTAATGGGTAAGAATGATGAATCCCTTTACTGGCTTGAAAAAGCTTTTCAGAATAAATGTGTCTTTATGCCATATATATACAACTCATATGACTTCAGGAACCTTCACGATGAACCCAGATTCAGGGCCATAGTCAGGCAGATGAATTTCCCCGAGTACAGATAAATCCCGGTGGCCATCACCGACATACTATTATCTGTCACTCCTAAGGCCAGAATATGTGACATGAACTGACTGCCAAAGTTATTTCCGGATATTTAAAAGATGAGCCCTGCTGTAATCAACAGGGCTATCTTTTACCGTAGCCCGATATCAGAACTCAAACTTTATTCCCTGTGCAAGAGGCAGGTCATTGCCATAGTTAATACTGACAGTCTGACGGCGCATGTATTGTTTCCATGAATCTGAACCCGATTCACGTCCACCGCCTGTCTCCTTCTCCCCACCGAAAGCGCCACCTATCTCAGCCCCTGAGGTACTTGAGTTAACATTTGCAATTCCACAGTCTGAACCGCATTCAGATAGCCATCGCTCCATCTCCGTCATATCAGTAGTGAATAGCGTAGATGAGAGCCCCTGAGGCACATCATTGTTCATGGCAACAGCCTCCTCAAACGACTCGGCCTTTATCAGGTAAAGTATAGGAGCAAAAGTCTCCTCCCTGACAATCCTGAAGTCATTGCCGACTTCAATAAGAGTTGGCAGAACAAAAGTCTGGTTCTCAAAACCTGCCCCAGACATCACCTTGTTGCCGTAGAGGAGAGCCCCACCCTCCTTCAGAGCCTCATTTATCGCATTCTGATATGCTGTCACCGCCGACTTGTCAATCAGAGGTCCTATAAGTGTGGCAGCATCAAGCGGATTGCCAATACGTGACTCAAACTGTTTATAGGTATTGAGTAATAACTTCTTCACATCATCATATATCCCTTTATGAACTATTATCCTTCGTGTAGTGGTACAACGCTGTCCTGCAGTGCCTACTGCACCAAAAACTATAGAAGGTATTGCAAGATCAAGGTTGGCGGATGGCATAATAACAGCAGCATTATTACCGCCCAGCTCAAGAATGGTCTTTCCAAAACGCCTTCCCGCCACCTCGGCCACATGACGTCCCACCCTGGTAGATCCTGTGACAGAGAGCAATGGAATGCGTCTGTCTTCAAGAAAATTATCGCCCAGAACAGAACTCTTTGCAATCACCAGATTAAAGACTCCCTCAGGAACACCATTCTCAACAATAACATCTGAAATTATCTTTTGTACTGCAATTGCTGTCAGTGGTGTCTTTGAACTTGGTTTCCAAACTACCACATTACCTCCTATGACGGCAAGCATAGTGTTCCAGGCCCACACAGCAACAGGGAAATTAAATGATGTTATGATCCCGATAACACCAAGCGGATGGTATTGCTCATACATCTTATGCCTCTGCCTTTCAGACCGCATCATAATACCATTCATCTGCCTGCCAAGACCTACAGCATAGTCACATATATCAATCATCTCCTGAACCTCTCCCATTCCTTCCTGAAGAATCTTACCAGCTTCAATACTGACCAGACGGCCCAGATCCTCTTTGTACTCCCTCAGCTTTATGCTTATCTGACGTACTATCTCCGCCCGCTGCGGTGCAGTCCACTGCCTCCACTCCAAAAAGGCAGTACATGCCACTGACATCATTGCCTCATATTCCTCAATGGTGGCTGTAGCTACATCCCCAATAACCAATCCGTCTGCAGGGTTTTCAGAACTCATAACTGAGCCCTTTGTCGCTACCCATCGCGCTCCTGTACTCAACCCCGGATTTATCTCCCCAATTCCTAACTTTTTAAGTGTATCATTGATTATTTCATTCATTTTAAAAACTCCTGTATTTATTAATTCCTAATTCTGCATATTTAATACCGATATGTATTTATTTGCATAACAAATATCATATTTCCTGAAAACTTTTAAACATATAAGATACCCTGTATATGAGCACTGCATTCATTACCTTCTAACACCAGGGAGAGGCAGAGGGTTCATGTGTTATTCAAAATACTGTTCCGTCAGATTTGGAAAGTACCATTAAAACTCTCAATCCTCATCCATAATATCTTTTATTTACAGGCATAAGCGGGTTTTATATGACTGCAGTTTTTTATTTTGCATGAATGTGTTGTAACTTTATATGTTTTTTCTATTTGCTTTATGAAGAATAATACAGTACAGGTTAAATGTTTGAATAATGACATCACCCGGGATGTCAGCAAAGGGACTACACTATTCGGGATCATAGATAATTTTAATGTTAAACTCAGGAATCCGATATTAGGGGCGCTGGTAAACAATACTTTTAAGGATCTGTCATTTGAGGTCTTTCATCCCAAATCAATTCTGTTTATTGACATCACACATCCTGAAGGGATGCGTTTGTATATACGCAGTTTGTCTTTTGTGCTTTATAAGGCTGTTGATGATATTTTCCCGGGAGCACAGTTGCGTATATGTCATTCTATCTCCAGGGGAATATACTGTGAGATAAAAAATCCGGATCGTTCACTCTGTGTATCAGATATAAAACGTATCAGAGAGAGGATGAGAGAGATCATAGATGCAGATCTGCCCTTCATTCACCATGAGGGTGAGGCTGAAGAAGTAATTCATGACTTTGAAGCACATGGTCTTATTGACAAGAAAAAGCTGCTTGAATCATGGGGTCGGAATTACATTTCATATTATCAGCTTGACAACCACAGGAACAGTTTCTATGGATGTCTGGTGCCATCAACCAGGTATCTGAAAGTATTTGACCTTGTAAATTATTATGATGGTTTGTTGTTGAGGGTGCCATGCCGGAAGAATCCGGAAGAGGTAGAGGAGATTATCGTTCAGAATAATCTTTTTGAGATCTTCTTTGAAAACTCACAATGGAGCAAGATACTGGAGGTTCCGGGAGTAAGTGACCTTAATGACTCGTGCAGTAACGGAAAATCAGCAAGACTGATTAAAGTTGCAGAGGCCCTTCACGAGAAGAAGATCGCACAGATAGCTGACAATATAACATCACGGAAAGAAAAACCTGTAAAGATCATTCTTATAAGTGGTCCCTCATCGAGTGGAAAGACAACCTTTTCAAAGAGACTGGCCATACAATTAATGGTGAATGGCATTAAACCTGTCAATATCTCTATTGACAACTATTTTGTAAACAGGGAAAAAACGCCTCTTGATGAAAACGGCGAATATGATTTTGAAGCTTTAGAGGCTATTGACCTTGACCAATTCAATAAAGACCTTGTTGATCTGCTTAACTATCGCAGGATCGAGTTACCCAAGTTTTCTTTTGAGAAGGGTGCAAGGTATTATGACGGGGAGTTTATTCAATGCACTCCTGACAATCTTCTAATTATAGAAGGGATTCATGCACTTAATCCTGAGCTTACCCCACTGATTCCCGGTGATGTCAAATACAAAATATATGTATCTGCCCTGACATCACTTAATCTTGATAACCATAATCGCATCAGCACAACAGACAACAGGCTTATAAGGCGTATAGTGCGCGATTATCAGTACCGGCACTACTCAGCCCGGGAGACTATTGCACGATGGCCTAGCGTAGGCAAAGGCGAAGAGCTTCATATATTTCCCTATCAGGAGGAATCTGACATAATGTTCAATTCTGCACTCATTTATGAACTGGCTGTCCTTAAAACATATGTTGAACCCATGCTACAGGAGATAAACCCCAATGAGGTTGAATATGGTGAAGCAACAAGGCTGCTGCAGTTTCTAAGCTATATAAAGCCATTGCGCACCAACGAAATACCTCCTACATCAATATTAAGGGAGTTCCTGGGAGGAAGCAGTTTTAATTACTGATTCAGCATTTATGGTCTTTGCTGAGGTGATGCAAAAAAAACGCCTGCACAATAAAAATGCAGGCGTTTTCTTACGTATTCCTAATAATTGAACGTCATTTCAATGATTTTCAGTCCGCCTAATCCTGTAGCAACAAAAGCATAATTACAGTGGGCTTCAACAAAATTCACAGAGGCCCCCAGGTCAATATTACCCATCATCCTTAGTTGACCATCACTATCCAGTTTGGCAATCTGAAGACCTCCGGCACCATTAGCTATATAAACCCATCCTTTGTATATAGAAACAGCATTGGTAACATATTCAGAACTGTTGGCCCCTTCAGGTATTTCAGGTGCAGGCAGGGATGATACGGCTACAGCAGGTGTTGCTGATGAAAGGTCATAACACTGGAGACCGCCATCGCCAAGAGCCACAAGTGCAAAGTTATTATATATGCGGACTATTGACTTAGCCTCAGGGTCAGCAGCACCACCCACTGTCTCATAAAAGACCTCAGGTCTGAATAATGCACCCGGATTTCCTCCCATAGCCAGAACATAATCAGAAGTAACATCAACTGATCTTGCATTGTCCAGTTCATAATAGTCTATCTGGTTCATCCCGTTATTGAGAATTGTCAGACCACCATCAGTGCCAGAGGTGATATACACTTTATTATCTAAAAACCTAACGTCTGTACCTACATATCCCGGCAGATCAAAATACTGCTTCGGATCATCAGAGTGCTGAAACTGATTTGATGAGTTGAGTATATATCTTTCAACTATTGCAGGTGTCTGAAGCTGATCGTTATCCTCTTCAGCCCCGGCAAGCCATACACAGTTGTTATTACCACTGCCCTTGGGCTCTACATCAATTGAGCTAATATCTTTTCCCTTATTTGTCTCTTCATCAATAAAAACAACACTTGAAATAAGCTGAGGATATGACGGCGTATCAATATTTATTATATCTGCCCCGCCAAGATAGCGGATACCCTGGGTGTTATAAGATACATACGCATAACCATCAACAATTCTTATATGAGATGCCTGCAGAGTCTCATCCTGATACTGTGGAGGCAACACCTCTCCTATCACTTTAAGAGAAACTGATGTAGCGCCGGTACTCTTCAGGTCAGATTGCTGCGTGTCAGTGAAACTATAAATAACAGGATTACTGTCGAATGTCATTCGATGACTCAATGAATTAAGATCATTATTGATTACCATATCTCCATTAGTGGATGTAGTAGTCATATTGTCATCAGACTTCTCACAACCGGCTACCACCATTAATAATAAAAGAGATAATAAACCCAGTTTTTTCATAATCAGTTTTATTTATAGAATGCTTCTCATTCCTGTTTCAGACATTAAAACACTTTAATAATTCTGAAATAAAGATACCCATCATTCCATCACTTGGTGCATTTTTAATCAATTAAATCAATCAGTTGATGGAAATCAGGCATAAGGCGAAAACCCGCCTATCATTCTCATTTAATAACACTTAGCATATTTATTGTGGATTTTGTCCGTCACAGTGTCCGTAACGAGAGCTGATTACCGACGTCATATCTTCCGGAGATTTCATTTCTTCCTGTCTTCATTATGCCTGTAGCTCAAGCATACAAGATGATGAAACCCGGGAAACACTCATGCCGGCTGACAGGATAGTTTTACTTTGGCTTCATCATTATAAAGAGTATTATTGTATTAGCCTTTATCATTTAATAGAACAAGTATGTTTATAAAAAATGTTATTTTAACAACCTTGTAGATAATGTGTTTTTAAAACAGCAGACTCATACACTATCAGTGTGTTAATATCACAATCTGTTCATGAGTGGAATGGTTCACAAAACACATTTATTAATAGATTATTAACCTCCGGGATATCATTTAGCATATTATTATGGTGTTGCGGGAACAAAATAAAACAATCAATTATGAAAATTCGTAATCTGGAATGGTGGATACTGGGTTTTTTAGGGGCTATCTCATTTTATCTGGCCTATATAGGTTATGCTGTTATGTTTGCTGACACAGGAACAGAGAGAGACACCCTTGACCTGATATATCACTCAATAAAGCTCTTCGGGATGGATTTCGTTGACGGATATGCATCTCCTCTCCCCTGGCAGCTTGAGGTATCACGTTGGCTTGCTCCTGCAGTGTTGATATACACTGCTTTCAAGGCTCTCTTACATTTTATTCGCAGAGAGTTAAAGTCAGTTCTCATCAGATACAGCCATGACCACATTATTGTATCATCTCTCAGTCAGCGATCCAGGTATCTCATAGCAGATCTTCTTAACAGGGGTGAAAAGGTTGTGGTCATAGCCTCTATTGATGATCCTCAGAGGCTGGATTCAATTGAGAGAGAGGGAGCTGTCATTATTGAGGGTGATCTGAACAGGAAAAACTTCCTGAATAATATTGCAGCCCGTAATGCCAGGTCATTTATTTTCATAGATAATGATGATGATAAGAATATCTCATCTGCAATCTCTGTTTATAAATATCTTAGTTCATGGGGCAAAAACCGTGGCCAGATACTCTACACTCATGTATCTGATGACATGAAGCTTGAAGAGCTGAAGGGGTTACGGCTTTTTGAAGAGCATTCCATTGGTGGCAAACAGTCGGCAGGATGTGAGATAAGAATCTTCTCGGAGAATGAAAGAGCCTCGCGTGTCATCTTCAATAAATATTCACCTGACATCTTTACTCCGGTAAAGAGTCCTTCTGACCCGCAGGTCAAGGTAGCCATTATCGGATCAGGCAATCTGGCTCAGAGTGTGATAATTCGTTTTGCCCGCCTGGGACACTATGCCAACCTGAAAAAGAGCTGTGTTACCCTTTTTCATGATAACAGCATAATGGTATCAAGACTGGAATGCAATTTTAAAAGCATACATAACTTCGTCGACCTTGAATGCATAGACGAGAAACTGGAGCTATTTGATTCTGATCGCTTTGAAAAAATAAACAGCAAGACACCTTTTTCTGCAGTATATATACTTTGTGAAGATGACAAAATCTCGTCAGACATTCTGAACAAACTGGCAAAGACAGAGATTGAGGGTAAACTGAATGTCATCCTGGCACTGCAGAATCCGGATGGGATATTAAATAAATGGTATTCAGCAAAACATATTGAAAACATCAATCTCTACAAGTTTAATGTCATTGAGGAGACATTCACGCATGAGTCTATGCTGTCAGAGGAGCTTGATCAGATGGCAAGGATCGTTCATGAGGATTACCTGAGTAAGCTCAAAAAGCTAGACCCTGTTAAAACTTCGCACAGACCATGGGAAGAAATAACTACTGACTTTAAGAACCAGAACCGCGAACAGGCTGATCACCTCTTCATAAAAGCAAGGGCATTGACATCACCATCAGGTGAAATGGTATCACCAGAATTGATAACCCCTGAAATGCTGGAGTTGCTTGCAGAGGTGGAACATAATCGCTGGTGGGCGCACATGGCACTCAATGGATGGCTCCTGGCAGAGAAGAGAGATGACCACCGAAAGCGACATACCGATTTGAAGCCATACAACCAGCTAACTGATGAGGTAAAACAATATGACCGTGATGCCATATTAAACATCCCAAAGTTGTTGGAAAAACACACTCTTGCAAATACCCGGACATCAACCCGGAGACCGGAAAAATATCATTAACCCCTACATTATTCTTTTATCATTAATACATTGCGATATAAAATGAGCCAGGCTGTCAAAAAAAGAGAAATCAGAATATTTCTTTCCTCCACATTCAGAGACATGCACAAAGAGAGAGATATTTTAATAAAGAATATCTTTCCGGAATTACGTCGCAGGTGCAGGAGCCGGGGTGTGGAATTAACAGAGGTAGACCTTCGCTGGGGTGTCACTGAAGAAGAGGCAGAGAAGGGAGAGGTACTTCCAATATGCCTCAGGGAGATAGAGAACTCTCATCCATATTTTATCGGACTTCTTGGCGAGAGATATGGCTGGGTTCCATCAAAAGAGATGATAAACCCCATGCTTTTCGACTCTCATCCATGGCTTGAAGAGCATCTGGAGAAGAGT
>QKCK01000254.1 GCA_003245695.1 Bacteroidota bacterium
CTCTCAATGGCTGCATCTGATTACCTGTCATCAAAGGCTGAAGGAGATGATACTGCAAAGAAATCGGCACTCTATACAGGTCTGGCATATATCATCACTGTGATACTACTGATATTACCATTCCTGCTCCTTACAAGCAAGTTTATGGCGCTTGCCATCACACTGACAACAGCTGTGCTGATAATCTTCTGCTTTAACTATTATATTGCCATGGCCAAGGACCTGAATTTCAAACATCGCTTTCTGGAAATGACAATAATAAGCCTGAGTGTTGCAGCCTTCTCATTCCTGGTTGGCTTCGCGCTCAAAGCACTGCTGGGTGTAGAATTATAAAGAAAATATTATCAGCCAGATAGGCCTGCTTATACCAATAACTTATTATTCGTATCTTAGCTTAAACCTGAGAAAATGAAAATCAAAAAATATCTTCGCACTGCGGCATTGATACTCATTATTATACTGGGTCTTCTCTTCTGGTACCGGCACTATTTTGTTTTCGGGAAAGGAGTCAAAGCAGGAGATCTGAACTTCATAGTCAAAAAAGGTTATGTTTTCAAGACATGGGAAGGAAGAATCATTCAGACCGGCTTCAAATCAAATGCACCAGGCTCACTCCAGAGCAATGAGTTCAACTTCAGCATAACAAATGACAGTATAGCTGAGATACTTGAGAGAGCCAGTGGAAAGACTATTGAGGTAAGATACAAAGAGTATCTCCATCCCCTCCCGTGGAGAGGAATGAGCAACTATATTGTATATGAGGTATTGAGCGTTGAGGATACTCAGAAGGCAATGTATTGAAAGGCTGTGATGTCATGAATGAATGGCACAAAACAAATTAACAGCCGCTATCTTCTGAAGAAGCCAACAGTCAGAGAGGCATTTGTCAAAAAAAAGAACAATAAGATGAAAAAGCCATTTCTTCTTTCTGTTTTTCTGATCGTGATTGCAGCTGGCACAATCTCTGGTCAGACATTTTTCACTCCTGAGGATAATCTTATCAACGGTTATGCAAATAAGATCAGTGGTTATGATTTTGACTATCACTCATGCATCCCCGGACTGAGAGAGAGCATGCTTATAAGAGCCACCAATGGCACTGAGTCAATGGAGTGGGAAACAGATAAGGTGCCTGATAACCCCGGAAAGAAGAAATATGCAACATTTATCTGGATTGCAGCACTTGGTTCAGGTTCCGGCAATGGGCTCATGACCCTGGAGATTAATAATAAAAATGCTATCTCCTTTCAGACTGATGGCCGTACTCAATGGAGTACCGAATCAGCTGACGGTTCCAGCCTCACATTTCATTCGGTCATGAAAGATCAGAATGATGATCTGCATGGATATATGATTCTCAGAATACCTGCCGGGAATATAGAAAGAGGTAGCAGGGTAAGACTGAAGGTAACAGGAGGATCGTCCGGACTGAGTGCCTGGTATATGACATTCAGAAAACAGGTCAGAAATGAGGTGTCACTAAACTCCTTCCCGGCCATACTAAAAAACAATGGCAACCCTTTGCAGCTTGTTGAAGCCGCGGTATTCTATTTTGGTGATCAGACTGAGGCAAAAGTATATCAGGATAACAAGTTTATTAAGTCAGCAACACTCCGATTTGGATATAATGCTATTGTAATTGGCGTTCCTGTGGCAAAGAGACCGTCAACCATAGACCTGAAGGTGGTCGCTGACGGCTTTACATCAGAGAAGAGTGTTATTATTACACCGGTAAAAAAGTGGACTGTTGACTTCATTCAGCACTCACATACTGATATAGGATATACCCGTTCACAGACAGAGATACTTGCCGAGCATCTGAGATATATTGACTACGCACTCGATTACTGTGATGCGACAGATAATTATCCTGACGAAGCACAGTTCCGATGGACATGTGAGGCATCATGGCCTGTTGACGAGTATCTTAAAGTCAGGCCAGCTTCACAGAGAGAGAGACTCCTGAGACGCATAAAAGAGGGAAGAATAGAAGTCACAGGAATGTATTTCAATTTCAATGAGATACCTGATGAACACATCCTCACATCCTCACTTGACGCCTTGAAACGGATACGTGCAGAAGGAATAGATGTCACCCTTGCAATGCAAAACGATGTCAATGGTATAGGCTGGTGTATGAATGACTATTTTAACACCATGGGGATAAGGTACCTCAATATGGGTACTCATGGCCACAGGGCACTGATATGTTTTGATAAACCTACAATGTTCTGGTGGGAGTCACCTTCAGGAAACAGGATACTGACATTCAGGGCTGAACATTATATGACAGGTAACACAGTAATGGAGATACAGTCAGGTGATATAGACAAGTTCAGGAATGACCTGTTGAATTACCTCATATCATTACAAGGTAAAGGATATCAGTATGACGAGATGGCTATTCAATACTCGGGATATCTGACTGATAACTCTCCTCCCTCCACATATGCCAGTGATCTCATCAAGAGATGGAATGAGATATTTGAGTGGCCAAAACTAACTACCTCAACCACAGAACATTTCTTCACAGTAATGGAAGAGAAATATGGAAAAACCTTTCCTGTAATCAGGGGAGCCTGGCCCGACTGGTGGACTGACGGGTTTGGTGCCTCCGCCAGGGAAGTAGCAACTGCCAGGGAAGCATCCGTATCTCTCATGGCGGGGATGGCGGGGATGTCAATGGCAAGAATTGAAGATATGACTTTGCCTGAAGAGACAGTGGAACAGATTGCACTGGCACAGAATGCACTTCTGTTTTATACTGAACATACCACAGGATACTCTGAAAGCGTACGTGAACCTTTCAGTAAGCCAACTATGGAGCAGAGAGCTCTGAAAGAGTCTTACGCCTGGGAAGCAAACCGCCGGGCTGCATCACTGGGTGAAGCAACAATGGGTCTGCTGCAAAGCAATTTTGTAAGTGAAAAATATCCATCTATGCTTGTCTTCAACACTCTTAACTGGGAGAGGTCAGGGCTTATTACTGTATACATTGACCATCAGATTATTCCCAGGGGAGCTATGGCTGACGTATATGACCATGACGGTAACCGGCTGGCAGCACAGCCCCTGTCACACAGATCTGATGGCACTTACTGGGCATTCTGGGTTGAAAAGATCCCCCCATTCGGCTTCAGAAAATATATCATTAAACAACACGACTATAATCCTGCTGAACCTTCATCTCCGGATTCTCCTGTCCTTGAGAACAGATGGTACCACATCACTGCCGACATAAATAAGGGTACTATTAAGAAAATGTACGACAAAGAACTTCTGATTGAATTGGCTGATGCCGGATCAGAATATGAGATAGGTGAGTTCATCCTTGAGAAGCTTGGGAACAGGTCACAGATGGAAAGTAAAAGACTTGATGACTACATACGACTCCCACTCGACACCATATGGTTTGACTCAGTGAATTATGGCGAAATATGGAACAGTATCAGATTCTATGGTGAGTCTGAGACCAGCATTAATCCACATGGTTTTATGATTGAATACAGACTGTTCAACACTGAGAAGCGGGTTGATATAGCTTGTTCTATAGTAAAAAAGAGCATAATCACACCAGAGAGCTTTTATATCGCTTTTCCCTTTATGATTGAGAATGGCACTCACTTCACTGAGGTTCAGGGAGGAGTGATTGAGACAGGAAGAGACCAGATAAAAGGCTCATCAAATGACTGGTATACTGTACAAAATTTCACAGCAGTAAGAAGCAACTCGGCTCAGATAGTATTAGGGTGCAGGGAAATGCCTCTTATGCAATTCGGCGCTATAAACACCGGCCGGTATCAGGCCGGAGCAATACCACAAACTACCCATATCTTCTCCTGGCCAATGAATAATTACTGGGTCACAAACTTCAATGCAGAACAGCGCGGGGGCCACTCATGGACATACTACCTGACATCATCATCTGATATATCAGATAATTATGCCTCACGCTTTGGATGGGGAGCGAGAGTTCCTTTCCTGACAAGAGTATTACCTGGCTCGGGCGGGGGTGATGAGAGATGGCAAGGCTCTTTTATTACCGGATGGCCAGGGAATGTTATTCTTATAAGTGCCATACCCACCGGTGATGGAGGTGATATATTATTACATGTCAGGGAGACAGGAGGGTTGAAAACAATCATGTATCTGAAGAACGGCATCACAGGAAAGGACATTGATATTATTGCAGTCGATGCTACAGGTGAAGAAATAGCAAAGTCAGATAACACAATACCACCATTGGGTTCTGCCTTTTTCAAAATCATCCTCAATAAATAAAAGCATCCATTATGGAAAAAACCGCAATCATAACCGGCGCCACAGGTATGGTAGGGTCAGAAGTGATACGACAACTACTCAACGATAACTACTATGATAAAGTTATAGCAGTAGTCAGAAGACCTCTTGAAGAGAAGCATGAAAAGCTGATTGAGAAAATCATTGATTTTGAAGAATTACCCGATAATCTGGATGGCATAAGTGCTGATCACGGTTACTGCTGTCTTGGCACAACAATACGGACAGCAGGAAGCAAACAGCGACAGTACAGGATAGACCATGACTATGTTGTGATGTCAGCAGAAGCATTCAGAAAAACAGGGGTCACCAGGTTTGCAGTAATATCCTCTATTGGAGCAGATAAAGAATCATCGAACTTTTACCTTCGAACCAAGGGAGAGATGGAGCACGATCTGATGAATATTCCATTTGAAAACCTGCTGATCCTGAGACCATCATTTCTCATTGGGAAAAGAAAAGAATACAGGTTTGGAGAGAGTATTGCCGGTGTATTTCTCTTTTTTCTCAACCCGTTCCTGACAGGCAGATTAAAGAAATACAGGGGAATAAAGGCCTCCGCAGTAGCAGAGGGAATGATTTCTGCCATGAAAAACCAGTCAGAAAGGAGAGCCATTATTGAATCTGACAGGATCTGAAGGAAATCCTGATTGCGAACTATATTACTCTATTTCAGATCAGCCGTTTTCTTTATTCCGTGCTCTCTTGCGGTCATTTTCGTCAAGCATTATCTTTCTGATACGCATTGACTTAGGAGTAATCTCAATGAGTTCATCAAAAGCTATATATTCCATTGCCTCCTCAAGAGAAAAGCGGATAGGAGGACTGAGTATTGCCTTATCATCGGAACCGGAAGCACGCATGTTGGTAAGCTTTTTTGTCTTGGTTACATTAACAGTTATATCTTCCTGGCGGGTATTCTCACCTATCACCTGTCCCATATAGACCTCCTCACCGGGGAATATAAAGAAACTGCCACGATCCTGTAACTTGTCGATTGCATAAGCAACAGCGGTGCCTGTCTCCATTGCAATAAGTGACCCATTGCGTTTGTTGCCCAGGTCGCCCTTCCATGGTTCGTAGCCATCAAAACGGTGTGCCATAATAGCTTCGCCTTCAGTGAGTGTCAGAAGCTGGTTGCGAAGTCCTATTATACCTCTTGCCGGTATCTTGAAGTCAAGATGCGACCTCTCACTCTTTACATCAATGTTCAGTATCTCCCCTTTTCGCATTGTGACCGCTTCTATCACTTTACCGGCAAATCCCTCAGGCACCTGAACAGTAAGTGCCTCGACAGGCTCATTCTTTACCCCGTTGATCTCTTTTATAATTACCTTAGGCTGTCCAACCTGTAATTCAAAGCCTTCCCTGCGCATAGTCTCAATGAGAATAGAGAGGTGAAGTATCCCCCTGCCATAGACCAGAAAAGTGTCTGCCGAGTTTGTCTCCTCTACCCGCAGAGCAAGATTCTTCTCTGTCTCCTTAAAAAGCCTCTCCCTGAGCTGCCGTGAGGTGACAAGATTCCCCTCCCGGCCAAAGAAAGGAGAGTTGTTCGATACAAACATCATACTCATTGTCGGCTCATCAACCTGGATATGTGCCAGCCCCTCAGGTTCAAGCAAGTCAGCAATCGTATCACCGATCTCAAAGTCATCCAACCCGAATACAGCACATATCTCACCCGAAGGTACCGGTTGCTTTGTCTTCTCTTTTCCCAGGCCTTCAAAGAGGTATACCTCCTTAATGGTATTCTTCACCATAACGCCATCTCTTTTCACCAGCGTCACCTGGCTGCCGGGTATAAGTGTGCCTCTGCTGACTTTGCCTACAGCAATACGTCCCATATACGAAGAATAATCGAGTGAGGTTATCCTCATCTGAAGAGTACCTTCAGCATATCGAGCAGGTGGTATATGTTCCAGAATAGTATCCAGAAGAAAACTTACATCATCAGAGGGATTCCGCCAGTCAGGCCCCATCCACCCCTGCTTTGAAGAACCATATACAGTTGGGAAATCGAGCTGCTCCTCAGTGGCGTTGAGATTGTACATAAGATCAAAGACCTTCTCATGAGTGTCCTCAGGGTTACAATTTGGCTTATCCACCTTATTTATCACTACCACAGGCTTCAGTCCAAGTTCCAGCGCCTTCTGCAAAACAAAACGTGTCTGTGGCATAGGCCCCTCAAAAGCATCAACAATCAGCAATACTCCTTCAGCCATATTCAGAACCCGCTCCACTTCTCCACCAAAGTCCGAGTGTCCCGGGGTGTCAATCACATTAATCTTTACGTTCTTATATCGCACAGATACATTCTTGGAAAGAATAGTAATCCCCCTCTCTCTTTCAAGGTCATTGCTGTCAAGAACTAGATCCCTTACCTCCTGATTATCTCTGAAAAGCTTCACCTGATGCAGAATACGATCTACAAGTGTCGTCTTCCCATGATCTACGTGAGCTATCACCGCAACATTCCTGATTTCTTCCATCTCTTATCTCAATTTCGGGGTGCAAAGGTACAAAAATGATTTGCAATCAGGAACCTTTATCATGTCAATATATTTTTAATATTAACATTTATCAGTTGTATTATGGCATATGGCTTCTATTTTTTGCTTTTACCTTTGTTCCATTATGTAAGTTTTCTATATTGCATAAAATAACTGCAATAATCATTTCATGAAGAAAAGAGTCTTTTTATCAGTATTTATGGTAATATTAATTACCGGTTGTGCGGAAATGATGTCTGTCTTGCAGACAGTCTCTGACTCTGGCGCATTGACGGAAGCTGATGTTGTCAGCGGATTAAAGGAAGCATTAATAGTAGGTGCCAAAAACTCTTCAGGGACCCTCTCCGCAACTGACGGATATTATAAGGATCTGGCTGTAAAAATACTTCTGCCTGATGAGGCAAAGGTAATAGTAGACAATATATCAAAGATACCTGGTGGCGACAAACTAGTTGAAGATGTAATTAGAAGCATAAACAGGGCTGCTGAGGATGCTGCCAAAGATGCTGCCCCAATCTTCGTCAACTCGGTAAAACAGATGACTATTTCTGATGCCTTCAATATCCTCAGGGGAGCTGATAATGCTGCTACATTGTATCTCAGATCAACAACTTACAATGACCTGTACTCACTCTACAAACCAAAGATACAGACATCTACCCAGAAAGATATCATCGGCACTCTCTCTGCAAAAGAGTCGTGGGACGCATTGACAGGTAAATGGAACACCTTTGCCAAAAGCATTGCTGGTCAGCTGGCTGGTTTTAAACCTGTAAACAGTGACCTCGACGACTTCCTTACAAGGAAAGCACTTGATGGTCTTTTCCTCAAAATTGAAGGTGAGGAGCTAAAGATCAGAAAAGATGTTTCGGCAAGGGTCTCTCCCATTCTGCAAAAAGTGTTCGGATCACTTGACCAGAAATAAGCTGTATAAAATATATAATGATCGCTTTATCCTTTCAGAAAAGAGATTTATCAGCAAACAAAAAATGATCTATGAAAACTAAGACAGCACTTCTGACCACAATGGCAATGCTCTTAGTATTGCAGACTGGTTTAAAAGCACAGGACGAAGCACCTGACACAACAAAATACTGGAAAACAGGAGGTGTAGCATCACTCAATATCTCGCAGAACTCATTTAAAAACTGGGCAGCAGGAGGTCAACAGTCATTCGCACTCAACGGACTTGTTAA
>QKCK01000303.1 GCA_003245695.1 Bacteroidota bacterium
AGCCAACCCGACAAAGTCAACATATCAGCCACCTGAAATTGCAGGCAAGACTAAGCTTATCTACACTGTAAAAGATGGTGACAACCTTGGTTTTATTGCTATGTGGTACAATGTAGGCCTCTCAGATCTCAGGTACTGGAATAATATTTACCGTAATACAATAAGAGTGGGGCAAAAGCTTGCAATATATGTGAATCCCTCAAAAGCAGAGTATTACTCAAAGATAAACCAGATGAGCTTTGAAGAGAAGCAGGCGATGGCAGGAAAACCGGCTTCATCTTCTACTGTGCCGGGAATGGCTTCATCCTCATCCACCTCTTCTGTACAGGATGGCTCATATGAGCTTTATACTGTGAGATATGGAGATACAGTATGGGATATAGCCAAGAAATATGATGGTACAACAGCTTCTGAGATACTGGCACTGAATGGCATCACTGATCCATCACGTATCAAAGTAGGTCAGGTACTGAAAATCAGGAAGAAAATCTGATACAAACTATATGCGTCCATTAAGGACATCTCTGTTCTTATTAACGATAATTATTTCTTTAACACTTCTGTCGGTTCTACTGATCCCGGGCAAGTGCAGGAGTGTTATTACTCTTATATCTCCTTGCAGAGATAGTGTTATCAGCCAGGTTGGCACCGAAGCTTTAAGTTCATGTGACACCCTGACATCCGTTGACCTTTATCCATCATCACTTCCCGTGCATCCGGCATTTGAGGAGACCGGCGATAGCTATAATGCCTCGGCAGCGCTCACTGACACAGTAGTTCATGGCGGTCAGTTCCGTATTATGTTCTATGGTGATTCTCAGCTTGAGGGTGACCGTATGACTTCACTTATGAGGAGTCGTTTGTGCGGCACTATCGGGGGAACAGGGATAGGCCTCTTTTCTCCGGTAATGCCGGTGATGTATACAAGATCATTCGTTATTAAATCTTCATCTGACTGGAAGCGATATACCTGGCTTGACTACAGGCATGGCCGTATAACAGGCAATGAGTTTGGCCCGATGCTCTCAGTATGCCGTTTCATTGATCCTGGAAAGAGAGAGAGCAAGAGGGTAAAAGCATGGGTCAGAGTTACCACCGTCTCCGGGGCCGATTCTTCCGCATCACGATATGAGAATCTCCGAATCCTTTATGGGAAACTATATGATACTGTTTCAGTAAGGGTATTCTCCGGTTCTGAAGAGGTGTCGTCAGACATAATGACTCCTTCAGAGGATGTGGCGGAATACAGATGTGCCCTCAATGGACAGTCAAACGTACTTGTTGAATTTGAGGGTTATGTCTCCCCTGATATCTATGCTATGAGCATTGAGAGCAACGGCGGAGTGGTGGTTGATAATATTCCGTTGAGAGGCAGTGCCGGACTGGAGTTCATAATGACGGATGAGAATGCATTAAGAGAGTCAATGCGACTTCTAAAGCCTGATCTTATCATACTTCAATATGGTCTTAATGTTGTAAGAAACGTAAAGAGTGATTACTCATATTATGAAGAGGGACTTGTAAGACAGATAGAGTATCTTAAAAAAGTCTCAGGGCAGACACCAATTCTTCTTGTCAGTCTGACAGATATGGCTGATACAAAGGGTGACAGCATAAGATACTTTTCGAATATTCCAGCTATACGTGATGCACAGAAAAGAGCAGCGGCAAGAACAGACGTGATGTTCTGGGATGCCTGGGCCGCTATGGGTGGAAGAGGATCTGTAATCAGGTGGGCTGCCAAGACACCTTCGCTGATGCGAAGTGACATGACCCATCTTTCAAATGCAGGTACTGATACTCTGACAGTGAAAATGCTTGCCGATTTCTTTTATCCTTCACAGAATCTGCCAGCCGACACAATTGAAGATGCTGATACGTTAAAAACGATGGCCCTGTTATCATCATCTGATACCACCTCACACACTTTTTTAACCAGCCATCAATCATTATATAACACACCAGGGACAAAGCTGGTTTCATTTATAAGCTATGATCCGGGTGAGCCTTTCATCTTCACCTCTGCTGCTTTCTGGATCTTTCTGGTTATTGTATTGCTCGGCTTTGCCGCTTTGGTTAAAAGTAATACAATGCGCAACGCATGGCTGCTTTTTGTCAGCCTGTGGTTTTATTATAAAGCAGGCGGCCTTTTTATTATCCTGTTACTTTTTACAAGTATTGTTAACTTCTCTGCTGGTTTATTGATTGCTAAATCAGGGAGGAAGGCTGTAAAAAAAATTGTGCTGACAATGAGCATAATAACAGGATTGGGTTTGCTCTGCTATTTTAAATATGCCTCATTTATTACAGATATAATAAACCAGATCTTCAGCACATCGTTTGTCTCGCATGATTTTCTCACTGCCTGGTCTAACACATTGCTTGGGACTCACTTTGAACTGTCGTCAATAGTACTGCCAGTAGGTATATCATTCTTTACTTTTCAGGCCCTTAGCTATACTATTGATGTATTTCGTAACAGGATTGAGCCTGTAAGGAGTTTTATTGACTTTTCATTTTATGTCTCATTCTTTCCTCAGCTGGTGGCTGGCCCTATTGTCCGTGCTTCTGAGTTTGTGCCGCAGATGTACAGGGAGTACTCACTCTCAAAAAGTGAGTGGTCTCATGCTTTCTTCCTCATCACGCAAGGGCTGGTGAAGAAAATGATCATTTCTGACTTCATTGCCAACGGATTCATTGACAGAATCTTTGCTAACCCCGGACTCTTCTCCGGATTTGAGAATCTTCTTGCTGTTTATGGATATGGAATTCAGATCTATTGTGATTTCTCAGGTTATACTGATATTGCCATTGGCATTGCCTTGCTTATGGGATTCAGGCTCCCGGTGAATTTCAACTCACCCTACAAGGCATCAAATATAACCGACTTCTGGAAGAGATGGCACATCTCTCTATCTCGCTGGCTAAAGGATTACCTGTATATACCTCTTGGCGGTAACAGAAAGGGGAAACTGGCTACCGGGGCAAACCTAATTGTCACCATGTTATTGGGAGGGCTATGGCATGGTGCCTCATTAAGATTCTTAATATGGGGAGGCCTTCATGGAGCAGCATTGGTCATAAACAAAATATGGCGGTTTGCCTTCAGGAGCAGGAGTGGGGGGAAGATATCAAGGACCATGGGTGTTTTTTTAACCTTCAACTTCGTGAATTTTGCATGGATATTTTTCAGAACAGCCTCATGGAGTGATGCCATGATAATGATAAACAGCATCATAACAGACTTCAACCCCGGCTCTTATAAAGCAGTGTTAATGGCATATTTGCCGTCGTTGATGCTTATTCTCTCAGGTTATATGATGCATTACATGCCGGCATCAGTAAAAGAATCATACAGAGGGGTGTTTATCAGAATGCCACTTGTATTGAAATTCGTAGCTGTAGTAATTGTCTGCATCATAATTTATAAGGTTGGTACAGAGGTTTCTCAGCCCTTTATTTACTTTAGGTTCTGAGCTACTCTGATCAGGAATTGTTTCGGGATAATATTATAAACCACGGATATCTGCAAGAGATTTACATGCACTTCTTAGTGCGGAAACATATTGAAGGCACTGAAAAAATGGAGCAGGCTTCATCAATCATACTTTCAGATGATAAAATGAGTCACTGGATTTAAGGGGTGAATCAGTTATTCTTTTTTGATTCAATCATAATCTCAGCCTGTGTCAGACCATTTGCCATTGCCTTTACTGTTATCCTGCCCGGGTTTGATGTGGCTCTGATAAGCAACGGGGCTATTCCTGCTTCAGCTGCAACATGGTTGTCGCCAATAATAACACCTTCGCCCTTTATTGTAAACTCAATGGTGTCGGTAGCACTGAAGGCCATATTGTCAGTGGAGTCTACAACAGAGGCATAAACAAATATAGCATCAGCTCCGTCAGCTGTAAGCGGTCGGTTACTCATATCGGCAGAGAGCCTGATAGCATATGGTTTTGAGGCCGTTGTAACTGAGTGACGTGCATATTCAATACCATCTTTGTAAGCAATAGCCAGTAGGCTGCCGCTCTCATATTTGTTAACCCTGAAGGTAAATGGAGGATGGTCAAGTAGTGCTGTGTATTCATTAAAATCAGGTCCCTGTTTTCCTACCAGAGTATTATTGCGGTAAAGGGAAACGGAGTCGGCATTACTGAAGACGGTGATAATGTTACCTGACTCAGGTGTATTATATGATGCGATAAAACAGACAGGAGATGATTCAGCCTGACTTCTGTAGAACCAGTAGGCAAACTTCGGGAGTCTGAAAATATCCATTATACCTGATCGTTCGATATCATTAACGCAGCCTCTTCTGTAATCAAACATAATCCAGTTTGCATCACCTATTGCCGGCCCGGCCAGGTTATGGTTATGTGCCTTCATAAAGTTAAAGGTCTGCCTGAGCATAGCCTCTTCTCCCGCACCTCTTGACGGAATGTTTATTGCCGGCTTCACTTTGCCTTTTGATGGCATATCACCACTGCTATTCTGATTGGCATATTCTTTTGCGCCATATTCAGTAATAAGCAATGGTTTTTCTTTTTTGTACATATTCCAGTATTCCGGAGGCATGGCATGCTGACGTGCAGGGGTGAAGACATCACAGATAGAATCAACCCAGCTGCATGTATAGCATTGTGCAAGTGGCATCTCTGCACAGGCAGTCTCTTTGAGAGCTGTAATGAAATTGTATGGCATTACTGTCTCATTAAGAGAGGTCTCCCAAAGAATGACAGAGGGGTGATTCCTGTCTCTGCGGCACATCTCCTTTGAGTCATTTATTGATGCATTACGGAACTTGGAATCACCAATAAACTTCCAGCCGGGGATAGCGTCCATCACCATTATTCCCAGTTCATCACAGGCATCAAGGAATGCAGGCGATGGCGGGTAATGAGAGCATCTTACAAAATTGAACCCGGCTTCCTTGATCTTATAGGCATCGCGGTAGCTGGCATTATCTGACAGGGCATATCCCAGGTAAGGATACTCCTGATGCCTGTTAGTACCCCTGAGCCTTCTCCTTTCTCCGTTGAGAATGAGCCCGTCAGCAGCAGTTATCTTCAGATCCCTGATGCCGATGCGGGTGGCATTCATGTCAACAATAGTCTCATTCTCCTTTATCTCTGTTATAAGAGTATATAAAAAAGGATGATTTGGGGCCCATAATGCGGGTTTTAATACTCTCATCTCAAGATCAACTCTTTCTGATTCACCAGGCATAAGGTCAAGGCCTTTCTTTTCGGCACGTGCTATAACAGTGCCGGCAGCATCCTGTAACTCAGCAGTAAGAGAAAAGAGCCTGATGGTCTTGTCACTGTTGAGTATAAGTGATGATGTGACTATCTCTGCTTCATTATTATTTATATTCCTGGATCCTGTCATGATGCCGCCGCCATACAGCGTGTCTATTTCAAAAGCATCGGTAATGTGCAGTTTGTCTTTAACAAGAAGCTTTACATCGCGATAGATTCCGCTGTAATATAAAAAGTCAAGTTCAGAATATGGTCTTCCAGGAGGTATGGCTTTGTTGTCACGATTGTCAAGCCGTACCATGATTTCATTTTCGTGACCAAAAATCAGATCATCGGTAAGATCAACAAAAAATGGAAGGTAGCCACCTGTATTATGACAGATTTCTGTGCCGTTCAGATATACAATAGCGTCATTCATTGCTCCCTCAAAGAGAAGAGACAGATGGTGCCCCTTATACTTATTGTCAGGTCTGAAATACTTTTTGTACCAGCAGATCCCGGTCCATTGTGAACCACCTGAAACAGCTGATTCAATCATAGCTGTGTGTGGCAGGTTAACCTTTTCCCATTTTCTGTCAGCTAATGTATCCGGTAGTATACCGTTAACAGCTCCGGAATCTTCCCTGACAAATAACCAGTCATCATTAAATGATAAAGAAAGACCTTCGTTGTATTGGTCCCGACACCCATAAAACAATATTACGAGTGGGAATGCAGCCAACATATAAAAAAGATTCCTTTTCATTTTGATGCAGTTTTACTGGCACTTTTAAAACCTATGCTCAAAGAAAAACTGATTACAGGATCATTGAGCAACAGTTTTGTTATTATGATTTAAAGCCTGAGACAGGATGTGCAAATGCTATTACATCTTTTCCTGTGATCTCCTCCTTGCACAATATGATAAGTCTCTCAAGTACATTCCTGAATTCCCGTATATTCCCTGTCCAGTTTATCTTCTGCAGTTCTGTTATAGCATCTGATGTTAATTTCTTTCTGCTCATGCCATACTCGCTGCATATAAGGCTGTTAAAGTGGTTGGCAAGAAGCTGGATATCTTCAACTCTTTCATTAAGCGAAGGTACATGTATGAGTATCACACTGAGTCTGTGATAGAGGTCTTCTCTGAAATTGTTATTGTCAATCTCCTCCCTTATATTTTTATTGGTGGCAGCAATAACCCTAACATCAACAGATATATCCTTATCAGAACCCACTCTGGTAATCTTATTCTCCTGCAAGGCTCTCAGCACTTTTGCCTGTGCTGCCAGACTCATGTCACCTATCTCATCAAGAAAAATAGTACCTCCATTTGCTTGTTCAAATTTTCCAATCCGTTGTTTAATGGCAGAGGTGAATGATCCTTTCTCATGACCAAAGAGCTCACTCTCAATAAGCTCAGAGGGTATTGCAGCACAGTTAACCTCAACAAATGGTCCTTTTGCCCTGCTGCTCTTCTCATGTATCTGATGTGCAACAAGCTCCTTGCCAGTACCATTTGATCCTGTGATTAATACCCTTGCTTCTGTGGGAGCAATTCTCTCAATCATCTCCTTGACCATTACTATTGCCTCTGACTCGCCCACTATCTCATATCTTTTGCTTACCTGTTTGCGCAATACCCTTGTCTGAGTCAGCAGTGTAGCTTTATCAAGGGCATTACGGATAGTGATAAGCAGCCGGTTGAGATCAAGTGGCTTCTCAAGGAAATCAAAAGCTCCTTTTTTTATAGCATCAACAGCTGTATCAATATTGCCGTGACCTGATATCATAATCACAGGCGTATCAGATGACTCTTCTGTTAGCTGTAGTAATACCTCAATACCATCCATCTTTGCCATTTTGATATCGCAAAGGACAGCATCGTAGTTATTTTGCCTGAAGAGTTCAATGCCAGTGGGTCCGTCCTCTGCAAGATCTACGGTATAATTCTCATATTCAAGAACATCCTTAAGTGTGTTCCGTATGGCTTTTTCGTCGTCGATAACAAGTATTTTTGGCATTTTATCTCTTATTCTTTATATCTGAGCCATTTCCAAATCTCACTATACGATGTCTTTTTTCCATACATTAATATCCCTGTACGGTAGATCTTGGCTGCCATGAATACGCATCCAATAAAAGTTACAGCCATAAGGCCCATTGAGAGTGCGATCTCCCATCCGGGGACATCAAAAGGAATACGGGCTACCATAACTATAGGAGAGGTGAAGGGTATTATCGAGAACCAGAATGAGAGAGAGCTCTCAGGGTTCTGCATTGTACCCATGGCAACAACAAGACCCAGTATAATAGGTATTGTTATAGGCAACATAAACTGTTGTGTTTCCGTCTCATTGTCAACGGCGGAGCCTACCGCAGCGAACAGCGATGCATACAGGAAATAACCAGTTATGAAAAAGAAAAGGAAAACTGGTATAATAAGACCCCAGTTCTGATCCATGGCTGCATTCCACATCTTGTCGGCATCACTTACCTGTGTTGCCATTGCAGCTGCCGCATCTGGTACCTGATCTGTTTGCGCTATCAGACTCTGTGGCATATTCTGTGTCTGTTCAGTATTCACCTTTGAAGAGGTGGTGCTTTGTATTGTATATATTATACCCACTGTAAGCAAAACCCAAGCAGCAAACTGTGTCAGCCCTACAAGCCCAATGCCGATAATCTTGCCAACCATAAGCTGTACAGGCTTGACTGACGAAACTATAACCTCAACTATCCTGCTT
>QKCK01000204.1 GCA_003245695.1 Bacteroidota bacterium
GGATGCTTTGTGCCTTTTATAACACCAATAACATTATAATACTTTACCGGTCCCGGACGAAAGTGGTTCCGTATATCAAATTCCAGTAAAAAGTATCTGTGTTCCTTCACCATCTGCTCAATAACAACATATTGATTTTCATCAAGTTTTATATCGCATACTGTGGGTAGGTTATCAAATGACATCCTGTCCAGGTTCTTCCTGTCGTAAAGTGCTGTAATAGGCACTCTGGCCTTCTGTATCACACCTAATATCCCTGCCTCACACATCTCACGATAAAACAGGGCAGGTTCTTCCCTATATGCCAATAGCTCTTTCTGTGGTTTATCACGGTTCTCACGGTTATAGCGCATTATCTCGCGGTTCTGTTTCGCTATCTCTTCATTCTCTGAAATGATTGCAGCCCGTGCTGAGTCAGCTTTCACCGAGAAATCAACAGGCCATCCTGAACTTGTGCCACCAATAAGGACCCAGGCACCTTTAAGCTTTCCCCTGACCTTCTCAAACTCATCTCTGGTCCTGGGCTCCAGTACTACATGGCCCCTCTCTATACCTTTTGTTCCTGAGGTATACGATGGCGTTGCAAAGTGCAGCTCCATGGCATTATCACCGATCAGACGCCCGAACCACGGCCCGCGATCAAATCCCACAGGCACTGTACCTGCCTCTTCCATTATGACATCCATACCCCAACTCCTGAACTTTGAGGCACACCACTCAGCAGCATTCTCATAAGCTTCTGAACCAACAAGCCTCCCCCCAAAACGGTTGCATATGACATCAAGATGATCCATAGTCCTGTTGTCAGACTGGCCTGTCTCTATTATCTTTTTTATAACCTTGCTGTGTTGCGCAGACAAAGGAACCGGCAATAAAAACATCGCCATAAACAAAAGGGGTAATGACTTTTTCATCTTCTTCTTATTATTCCCGGCAATCTATAAATTTCCAGCCTGAAAAACACACAGATGCTAACCACTATTATGTTAAATATGGTTAAGGATATTAAGGAGGGAGTTGCTACTCCTTCTTCTTCATTTTGCGTAATGCCCTGTAAATAATTACAGCGACAACAGCAATTGCCCCCGCAACAAGCAGAATAGTATCCCACCTTGTCCAGTTAAATATAACAAAGAGCAAAAGGATAAGCGCCAGAACAGCAACAAAAGGTGTAACATACTTTTTCATATCAGATATACAGGTTAACTGGAGAAGACCGAAGTTAAAGTGAAAAAATCAATTATATGCTCTTTTTTGCAAATCGTTCATAAAAAGAGATTCTCATAAGTATTTTTTCATATTCACCCTATGGGAGAATATCCACATGCAAGTATATTTTTTGTTTAATTGATTATTTAACTTTAAATTGATACCTCATTACATTCAGTTCTCAGAAAGTAAGGTATATAGCTGAGGATTAACACTCCGGGCATGATAGAGTGAGTGTGTTGAATTCATCGGGGAATAGAGCTGGGTGGTGATAAATTCGTGAACACCTGGGCATATCTGCAGAGGTAGTTCAATGACGGGGCAGAAGCAGACAGTTGCGTCAGGATGACTGGCAGGGGAGCAACGAGAGATTGTCTTTCGTACTTATAAGTCAAAACAAATATATATCTGCCTATGAGAACTCTTGCAATTTCAATTTTCCTCCTTTTGGTTCTCTGGATTTCCGGCGCTTCATACTGGTATGTATGCAGGGTGAGGTATGACTGTAAATGTTGTCAGCCAGAAGTTGTTGTCGCTCCTGACACCACCGGCAATCCGGAAGATCAATTGAACGCTTCAGTTGATGAAGCCATGAACTACCTCAAGAATACAGGAAAACAAACAGTATTCTTCAATTCATCCTTATCTGTCTCGGATATGAGTGTGCTGCCTGAAGAATTTTACGTCAGGCTTAAGCTTTATCTTGACAACAATAGTGAGGCTAAAGTCACTGTGACAGGCCATACTGACAGCTCCGGATCAAGAGCCGGTAATACAAAGCTTAGCCAGCAAAGGGCTGATTTTGTAAAAGAGCATCTTGTTGCCACAGGCATCAACCCCGACCAGATAATTGTTATATCAAAAGTTGACGCTGACCCTGTTGCATCAAATGACAATGCAGAAGGAAGGGCAAAAAACCGAAGAGCAGAAATAGAAATTTAAAAAAATAAATCATATGACAGAACGATTCGCCTCAGACCTGACATTCATACTTTTTGTATTGCTTATTGCTGCAGCAATAGGATTCTTTTTTGGTTATTACCTCAGGAAAGCCATGAAGTGCAAAAAGTGCATTGAGCTTGAGAAGGAAAACGAAGCTCATAAACACACTATTCAGAAACTCGAAGAAGAGATTGTGGCTCAGCGATTTCGCTTTGAGAAACTACTGGCTAATGACAATAAATTTGATGCTGTAAAGGCCAAGACAGTAATGGGTGTCCCGGTGAAAAATGATGACCTTGAGATTATAGAGGGCATTGGACCTAAAATTTCTGAGATACTAAGATTAAAAGGTATTGGTAGCTGGAAAGCTCTCTCACTCTCTTCACCTCTTGAAATATCAGAATTTCTTGTTGAAGAGGGAGGAGAACAGTACAGGCTTCATAACCCTGCCACCTGGCCCGAGCAGGCTAAGCTGGCCTATGATGGAGAGTGGGAAGAGCTTAAAGCCCTGCAGGATAAACTTATGGGAGGAAGAGAATAGCCTTTGTTCCTTACCTTAGAAAACAGAGCCTCGTTTTAAAGATAAACGGGCTCTGCTTTGTTTTTATACCATCCATCACGGACAAATTCTGACTATTCGGTCTTAATTGAGTCAACAGGATTCATTACAGAAGCCTGGTATGCCTTGTAGCTCACCGTTAAAAAGGTAAGCACCATTGTCAACAGGGCGGCCTCAACCAGCATGGTCCACCCTATTGTGGTACGATAGACATATCCCTCAAGCCAGTTACTCATAAGGATCCAGGCAACAGGTGATGCAATGATAACAGAAATAAGCACCAGTATCAGAAAGTCGCGAGATACAATACCAAGTATCACACTCTCACTGGCACCAAATACCTTTCGGATTCCTATCTCACGCGTGCGCTGTTCCACAGTATATGATGCTAGTCCGAAGAGACCCAGTGATGCAATAAGAATCGCCAGGATTGTGAAAAGTGTAAAAATAAGACCTCTCTTCTCATCTGCTTCAAACTGACTGTTGAACCTTTCTGTCAGAAATTCATATTTAAAAGGCTGATCAGGAAAGATCTCCTTCCACCTGCTCTCAATAAATGACAGTGAGGCTGACACATTCTGATCACTGATCTTTACATAAACAATATTATTAAGAGTCCGGTAAGCAAGGAGTAACGACTCTATATCATTATACATTCCAGTCTGGTGATAATCGTACATTACCCCAACCACACGTGACCGGAGAGTGTTTTCATCTCCTACTTCAATCTTCTTTCCAATGGGCTGATCCCACCCCATCCGTTTTACAAATGTCTCATTTACGATAACCCCCGTCAGTGTGTCTGAAGGCATATCCTGCTGAAAATCCCTTCCTTCCTTGATCTTTATACCAAGAGTTTCAACAAAGTCATGGTCAACCACTGCAAAATTTATCCCCTTCTGGACCATTCCCTGATCAGTCTCAACATTGAACAGCAGTTTTCCTGAGCCTTCTCCCACCGGTGTATTGGTTGAGGTAACATACTTTATTTCGGGGTTCTCCAGCAAAGCCTCCTTCAGAAGGGGATATTTCTGTATCATGCTTCTGTTCAGCTGAAGACTAAGAACGTTTCTCTGATCAAAACCCTGATCCATCGACTTAAGGTAATTTAACTGGCTGAACACTACCAGAGTGCAAATAATCATTATCACTGACAAAGTGAACTGTATTATCACCAATAATTTACGGAACAGGGCTCCGGCTGTGCCCTTTGTCTTTTCTCCTTTCAGAACTGACACAGGGGAGAACCGGGAGAGGAAAAAAGCAGGATAGCTTCCACCTATAATACCTGCAACAAGTATCACCGCCAGCAGACTGAGTATTACCTGGGGAGAGATTAATATTGCAGGATTGAATGATTTACCAGCAAGAAGGTTAAACTGTCCCATAAGAGCAACAACAACTATCAGACTAAGAAGCAGGGAGAGCATTGTAAAAATGACCGATTCAGTAAGGAACTGGGCTATAAGTGCTGAACGCTTTGAGCCTGCTACTTTTCGCAGGCCCACCTCCCTGGCCCTTCCGGCAGACCTGGCTGTAGCCAGATTCATATAGTTCATTGATGCTATAAGTACCAGAAAGAGAGCCACAAGAGAGAATATCCACAAATAGGTAATGCTCCCGGTAGGCTCAGGCTCCCCCGGATTTGTTGAGTAAAGGTGTATCCGGGTAATAGGTTCCAGGATATACTCAATTTTAACATTGACCGGCCCGAAGATTGGCTCCATATATCTGCCGTACATCTCCTGCATCTTTGCCTCAAAAGCCTTTACATCAAGTCCTTCAGGAAAAAGAAGGTAGGTAAAAACCCCGAAGTTACCCCAACTGCCAATCTGTTTAGGTAAATTATTTCTTGAAGCAAGAGCATCAAAACGAAAATGAGAATTGGATGGGACATCTTCAATAACACCGGCAACCTCATATGACGCTGTTCCGGTAGAGAGCGATTTCCCAACCGGCTCCTCTGAACCAAAGTATCTGTCAGCAACAGTCTCAGTTAGAACTATCTTGCCAGGCTCACTCAGAGCCGACCTGACATCTCCTTTCAATATCTTATAGCTGAAAATATCAAACAGAGTGGAATCTGCATAAAAGAAATTCTCCTCATTAAACTCCTTATCACCATACTTGTAGAGAGCCCTTGGCATATTTATGAACCTCACAAAAGATTTCACCTCCGGATAATCACTGGCGACCTGGGGTCCAAAGGGTATCTGTGCAACATTCCAGGTAAACTGATCATCAGGTTCTGTTATACGTGATGAGACACGATAAATGTCAGCCGAATTCTTATGATACTTGTCGTAACTGATCTCATCAGAAACATATATCACTAAAAACAAAGCCGATGAAATACCAAGCGTTAAACCAAGTATATTCAGGGCACTATATCCCGGATGTTTCAGGATGTGCCTGAAGGCAGTCTTAATAAGATTTTTTACCATTGCTCTCTGATTTTCATACAAATTAGAAAAACAGGCTGTAATAACAATATAATTATGAGGCTATTTTTTCCTGAAAACCAAATCTTTAGTAATTATTAACTTAAACTGTAACTGCTATGTTTAACTGAATGTATCAAATCCATACATGCAGTGTCTATTTATTAGACACTTAACAAAACAACGCCAAATGTTTATTGCTGTATATCTGTCATTTATGAAAGTGGCATGCTCTTTGGAAACACCAATATCAAAAAACATTTTAAAAATGATGAGGTTTTATTTAATACCAATTTTCACACTTTTTTTAGGGACCACGGTATTGTCAGGTCAGGCAAAGAAGTGGACATTGCAGGAGTGTGTTGATTATGCTATTGAGAACAATATCGGGCTACAGCGGCAAAGGCTACAGACAGAGACAGCAAAGACAAACTATCAGCAGGCAAAGATGAACACCCTGCCATCGCTCAATATGGGATCTGAAGCCCAGGTTGGTTTTGGCCGGTCAATAGACCCTGTAACAAACCTCATAACATTTGAGAAAAACCTTAGTAACTATTATTATGTCAGTTCGGAGATAACTCTTTTCAGTGGATTTGCTACCGTAAACACGATAGCTGCAAACAGGTTTCTGGTTCTGGCCGGTATTGAACAGGAGAAAATAGCACGTAATACACTGATAGTAGATATTCTGGGACAATACTATCAGGTAATATACTACAGGGGTCTGGAATCATCGGCAAAGTTACAGATGGAATTATCCGAGGCCCAGCTCTTCAGAATCACTAAAATGGTTGAGACAGGCCGGGAGGCTCTCTCAAAACAATATGAGATTGCAAGCACAGCATCAGCTGACAGGCTTGCTTATACTACCGCACATAACTCAGCAGTTGAGGCTGTTACAATCTTAAAACAGATTCTTCAGATATCACCTGAAGAAGAGTTTGATATCTGGATTCCGGATATGAACACCGCCATCATTGAATACGAGAAATATAAGACTGACAGCATCTTCAATCTGGCAATGGAGGTTCTTCCGACACTAAAATCGATAAATTACGAGCTGAAAGCAACAAAAAAGCTGCTGGCTTCTGCCAGAGGACATATTTCTCCATCACTTACAGCAACAGGCTCGATATATACCGGATATTACAAGCTCCTTGGTGATGATACTGAAGGTCAGCTTTCATTCAGTGAACAGCTTAAAAACAATAACAGCCAGGCCGTTTCTCTATCGCTAAACATTCCCCTGTTTAACAATTACATCACAGGCAGAAATATAAGACTTGCAAAGATCAGAAAGATAGATACCGAACTGCGTCTTCAGGAGGTGAAAAACAATCTTTACTCCGGAATTGAAAAAGCGTGCCTGGATTACAATAGTGGCAGAGATGAGTTCATGGCAGCCTCTGACAACCTGGAATTCAACAGAAAATCATTCGATGGAATGGAAAAGAAATTTGAGACTGGGCTTATTGACGTAACTGATTACTCAGCAGCCAAAACGGCACTTTTCAGGGCAGAGAATGAGGTACTGAGGACAAAGATACAGGTTATCATCAGGAAACTGACCATTGAACTATACTCTACAGGAGACTATAAATCACTAATTTTCTAACTATATAAATTTTCAGGAAATGGACCAACCTCTTACAAGCATGGATAAACCTATTGAGAAGAAAAAAGGGCTGAAGAAAAAGCATATTTTTTATGGTCTCAGCGGTATTGTTCTGGTTATACTTATCTATATGGCATTTTTCACTGACCGTACATCAACCTTCAAGGTTGACAGGGAAAAGCTGATAATTGACAATGTCATCGAAGGCCAATTCAACGACTACATCACCGTTCCCGGGACAGTAGAACCAATCACCACAATCTTTCTTGATGCCCTGGAAGGAGGACGTGTAGAGGAGATACTCATTGAGGAGGGTTCAATGGTTAGTAAGGGAGACATTATCCTCAGGCTTTCAAATGCTGACCTTCATCTGAACATCCTGGACAGTGAAGCGCAGCTTGCTGAGAAAGAGAACTTTCTAAGGAACACACAGATTGCCATGGAGCAGGAACGACTCCAGATAAAAAGAGAGCTTCTTACATTAAGGTATGATATTGAGAGAAAACAACGCACCTATGATCAGAATGTCATGCTAATGAAAGACAACCTGATATCGAAGGAAGAGTTCATCCGGTCAAAAGAAGATCTGGATATGGCTGTCAAATCGCGCGATCTGTACATTGAGAGGCAGAAGCAGGACTCAATATTCCGTTCGGTTCAGGTTGAGAATATGAAAAACAATCTTGATAACATGCGTAAGAACCTGGCACTTGTAAGAGACAGGGTAGAGAATCTTAATGTCAGAGCCACTGCTGATGGCCAGCTGGGTCTTCTTGTACCTGAGATAGGCCAGTCTATACAACGCGGAGCTAATATGGGGCAGATCAATGTGCTTACCTCATATAAGGTAACTGCTCAGATAGATGAACATTATATTGACAGGGTAAAGACGCAGCTGACAGCTACACTTGACAGACAGGGGAAAGAGTATAATCTGGTGGTCAAGAGAGTCTATCCTGAAGTCAGAAACGGCACTTTCGAGATAGATATGGTTTTCACTGACACCATGCCTGAGAACATACGCACCGGGCAGACATACTATACCAGTCTTCAGCTCGGGCAACCTAAGATAAGCATTATGGTGCCGATAGGAGGATTCTTCCAGGAGACAGGTGGCCAATGGATCTTTGTCCTAGATCCTACAGAATCATATGCCATAAAGAGGAGGATATC
>QKCK01000309.1 GCA_003245695.1 Bacteroidota bacterium
AGAGCAAGGATTGTTTCAGTACCCTGAATCAGCCGGTATATTATGCAATAGGTAACCATGATCATGTCTTCAATTCAACAGAAACGCCAAGTGTTTTACTGGATGCAAAAGCTGACTCTGTCTTTATCAGACACTATGGACCCACACACTATTCATTTAACAGGGGAGAGGTACATTATGTAGTTCTTGATAATATATATTTTGAAGGAGGTGCTGATGCTGATTATACTGTCAATTTTACCCAGGCTCAGCTGAAATGGCTACAGCAGGATCTCTCATACGTTCCAAAGGAGAAGGTGCTTGTTCTGTTATTCCATGCGCCATCAAAATCACGCTATGCATCAACATACGGCAATAGTGCTGACCTTCATGCCTTGCTGAAAGGATACAGAGATGTAAATATTATCTGCGGACATACCCATTATAACTCTATGATGGTTGATGATTCAGGCATTACCGAACATATTGTGGGAGCAGCATGCGGAGGCTTCTGGGAAGGGCCTGTATGTCTTGATGGAACAAAGCTTGGATATAAAATATTCGAGGTTAACGGCACAGACGTGAAATGGACTTATGTCTCCTATACTGACCATGAGGCACAATTCAGCGTTTTTGCTCCTGCAATAAGAGCTGATGTACTCCGACCCGATGAAGAGCTTCTGGTCAATGTCTGGGACTGGGACCCTACCTGGACAGTTAAATGCTCCCAGGATAATGGAGCTACATTCTCTGATATGATAAGAATATCTGATAAGACTTATGATCCGGAGGCTTATGACTATTTTGGTATCGAAGGAGAGGCAAAGATACCTGGGCGTACATGGATTCACAGCAGCCTTACTGATCATATATTCTACTGTGTTCCGGAACCAGGCTCAACTAAGGTGATTATTAAAGTGACAAACCACTTCGGCGAAGAATATATAAAAGAATTAACGCTTTAAAACAGCTCCATTTATTTGTTTGTAATTAAAATAGTAATAAATTTGCACTACACCACACAACAGTAAAGATAAAAATGACAGGCTTTAAATTAAAAACAAAGACAGGATATAAGTGGGAAGTGCTTCTGCTATTATGGGCAGCTTTCTTTCTTAATCAGGCTGACAGACAGGTATTTAATGTTGTCCTTCCATTGATTAAGGTCGATCTGAATTTGTCGGATGTTCAGATCGGATCAATTGCTACTATATTCAATCTTGTATATGCTTTTCTTGTGCCTTTAGGCGGTTTTATTGGTGACAGATTCAGTAAGAAATGGGTTGTGACATTCAGTATTCTGTTCTGGAGTGTTGCAACAATGTTTACCGGTTTAAGCAACACTGTAATGATGCTCATTATTATGCGGAGTTTTGCAACGGGAGGCGGAGAGGCTTTCTTCGGGCCATCTAATTATTCATTACTTGCAAGCTATCATAAAGACACCCGCTCATTTGCCATGTCGATACATCAGACGGCATATTATATCGGGATAATCCTCAGTGGTTATGTGGCTGGTTATATCGGAGAACACTATGGCTGGAGAAATGCTTTTTACATTTTTGGAGCTGTAGGAGTAGTTCATGCTGTTGTTATGATGTTCAGGCTGAAGGATAATAAGGAGCAACAACAAAAGATCAGAGATGACAAGGAAAAGATAAGATTCTTTGAGGGATTTAAAATACTTATAAAGACACCAACTGCAATTATACTTACTCTTGCTTTCAGCGGATTGATTTTCGTTCTGACAGGTTATCTTACCTGGATGCCTACATATTTGTATGAGAATTTTGAGATGAGTCTTTCTTCAGCGGGTTTTAATTCAATGTTTTACACTCATTTCTTTGCATTCTTCGGGGTAATTATTGCAGGAAAAATTTCAGACAGGCTTGCGATGAAAAATCCGGGGGCACGTCTTCTTATGCAGGGTTTCGGGCTTATCGCTGCCGCTCCTTTTATTATTCTGATGGGAAATTCAACCGGACTGATTATTATTTATCTGGGGTTTGCAGGATTTGGTTTTGCAAGGGCTTTCTTTGATGCAAACACCTATACTGTGCTTTATGATGTTATCCCTGAAAAGTACCATGCATCAGCATCAGGGGTAATGATCATGATTGGTTTCGCCGTAGGGGCCTTTGCACCAATAATACTTGGTTTCTTGAAACCAATGATAGGGCTCTCTTTAGGCATATCACTATTGTCGGTAGTGTGGATTGTCTGTGGCATACTTATGCTTTTGGCATACAGGTTTTACTTTAAAAAAGATTATGCTGAAACGCACAGAATATAATGGATGGGCAGCCGGGCAGCTTGAAAACAGATGGCTGAGAATTCATGTTTTGCCTATGTTAGGAGGGCGAATAATTCAGCTTGAAATGAATGGCTATGAGTATTTCTATGTAGATCATTCACTCAGTGAGATAAAGCTTGATTCATCACGTCTGGGAAAGAACGGAGCATGGCTTAACGCTGGAGGAGAAAAAATATGGCCGGCTCCGCAGGGTTGGAGCTCAGATGATCAATGGCCCGGCCCGCCTGATCCCGTTATTGATAGCGGTGAATACACGTTGGATGAATCCGGAATATCCGGAATTGTGCTTACAAGCCCGTTTGATCCATATACCGGGTTACAGATATCACGTGAGATATCTCTCTCCGAAACAACCACTGAAGCTGCCATAAATGTAACGTTCAGCAACAAAAGCAAAAAAGCAGTAAAATGGTCAGTCTGGCCTGTTTGCCAGTTGAATGCAGCCGGGAACATTAATGCAGATAGATATCAGATTATATGTCCTGTTAATCCTGAAAGCATTTTCTGTGATGGGTTTACTGTTATGCATGGATTGTCTAACAGCCCACAATACCGGATTACTGACCATTCAAATCTTGTCGTGTCTTATAAATACCTTGTCGGGAAAGTGGGGCTGGATACAGATTCAGGATGGGCAGCTTATCTCGATAAGGAAACGGGAAAGACATTTATTTTAAGATTCAGTTATTGTGCCGGGAAAAAATATCCCGAAAACACATCTTTTCAGGTGTGGACATCAGGAAGAGGATTAACCTGGTCAAGGGGAATAATTAAAGAGCACAGTAATGATCCCTCACTGAATCCGCCATATATGGAGATGGAATTGTTGTCCCCTCTTGAGGAAATAGAGCCTGGAAACAGTTTTAACTTCAAATATACAATGGCGGCTTCCACCATACCTGAAAATTCCGGGATACTATCTGTTAACAGCTGTTGTGTAATCGCTGATCATCTGAAGGCGGAGGCTCTCAATGATAAGATATCTGTCACTGGTAAATATGGTGTGTTTACTGAAGGCAAAATAAAACTGTTTATTAATGACTTGTGCAGATATGAGATGGATGTAATGCCTCTTAAAGGAGTATCCCTGTCTGTTTGTATCGATAAGGAGAATCTGTTGTGCAATGAAGCCTGTGGTATAAAACTGGTTCTTTATGATAAAGCCGACAGATTTCTTGGTCTGATTGAGAATATTTAATGTTAATAAAAATGAGTTTAGAAAGTTTTAAGTCTGAAAAAGCAAAGGCGGGTTTACTTTTAATTGCCTCACCACGATTCAGGGATCTTGGGAAAGATCTTTCAAGGGGTACTTACAACGATAGAAAGGTTACCCAGGTTGAGGAAATGGTTAATTCTCTTGATGAATCAATAAACATAGTACATCCGGGCATTATATATGAACGTAATGACTTAAACCGTTCTATGAATCTTTTCATTACAGAAAAGGTTGATTTTATTGTTGCAGAGTTTTTGTCGTGGGCCGAAGATTTTAACTGGGTCCGTTTTCTCAGGGATATACCTGACATACCTGTTCTCTTTGTTAATATGGCAAGAGAAAGTGTGACTTTTGATACTACGGTTGACGAGGATGATTTTATCGATTTCCTCTGTGCGGGGAATCTTGTCGGTTCTCTGGAGGCATCGGGATCCGTGCCAAGAATTAAAAGGAAGAATGTGAAGATTGTCATGGGTAGCAGGGAGGAGATTCTTGAGGAGATACTTAGTTTTTCAAGAGCAGCGAAGGTGCGCAGCATATTGCGTAACTCTGTTTTTGGCCTGCTTTCATGCTATAATGATCTGATGTGGTCAACCTATATTGACCCTTATAACTTTTTTACACGTGTAGGCCCTGAGATAAAGTTTATCTCATATTCAGCATTAGCCGATGAGATAAGCAATGTCACTGATAAGGCAGCAGCTGAATATCAGAATGAGCTCAGATCTATGTATAGTGTTGCAGATGATGTTGCAGATGATAAATTCCTTGCATCAGTTAAAGCATCTGTTGGTATAGCAAAGCTGACTGAACGGTTAGGCATTGATGCCATGGTGTTTAATGATGTCGATCCAGCCATGTTCGGACTGATAGGGCTCAGGCCCGGATTCTATCACCCCTCTTTAAACAGCAATAATTCAGTACTGGTTCCTGAAGCTGATATGGGAGCAGGAACAATAACGTATATTATGAAGCTTTTAACAGGGAAAAATATCAACTTCATTGAGCCATTCCATATTGAAGCGGCAAACAACACTTTTGCTGCCGGCCATGCAGGTCCTAATGACCATAATGATCCGGAGTTTTCCTCTAATGTTCTTATTGCCCGTGATGTCAGATTCGCAAAGACAAATTACAGGTATGCAGGAGCTCCGTTTGCCTGGAACAGGTTTTCTCCGGGGTTGAAGACTATGGCTCAGTTTACAGAGAACAACGGTTCATTCAAGATCATTTGTTCTTTGGTGGAGTCGCTTCCGGGGAAACATCTGTTCGCAAGTTATTCGCATAGTATTTTCAGACCTGAAATGGAGGTAAAGGAGATGTTTGCAAAGATTCTGAAAATCGGAGCGACACAACATTTTGCCATCGCAGACGGTGACTGCCGCAAAGAACTGGCCTCAGTTGCTGAAATAATGGGATTTGATTTTTTTGAGATAGCATAATTTATTAGAAAGGAGATTGAAAGATGAGTTTTATGTTTAATCCACACCCGTATGATGATCCAGATGCTGTAAATAAAATTACTACAGATGAGGTCACTACTGGTTCAATTGTATCCGGAACAAAAGAGGCAGCCGCATTTTTAAGCGAAGTCCTGTTCAAAAAGTTAAATGAAGCCACAGGCACAAGGATTGTGGTGGCTTTTGACGGCTATATAAGTGCCCAGTTTACCCAGACTGTCAACCTGATTCATCAGAACCTTGCCCTGAGATCTGTTCGTTTAAGGTCAATAGACTTTTCAGATACCTATAAGTCGTCTGAAATTCTTGATAGCGAACTCTCAGGATATCTTGAAGAAGACAAAGCCAAGGACCCTGTGTTGCTATACGGCAAATTGTTCAAGGGTAGCTATATCGATCTGGTAGACTCACAGAAGCTAACTGATCTTGAAGCAGAACTGGGAAAGGAGACAAAGGAGACAAAAGAGATTATTATTGTTTTTGGTTGTGGTTGTACTCTTGAACCGTTACGTTCATTATATGATTACATAGTCTTCTTTGACGTAACTCCCAAAAAGGCAATACTGAGGGCAAAAAGCGGTACATATGCCAATATAGGTGATGATGTTGCAAAACCTGTTAAGGCTATGTTGCGGCGGTGTTATTATGTGGATTTTGAGGTGGCTGGCCATCTGAGGTGGGAGCTTCTTCGCAGTGACGCCATTGATTATTATGTGGCGAGTGATGATCCTGAAAACCTGAAGCTGATTCCCCGCGAAGCATTTAACAATTTAATGGATGCTCTTGTACGCCAGCCATTCCGTTGCAAACCTGTATATCTTGAGGGAGTATGGGGTGGACATTATATTACCAAACTCAGAAACCTTCCTGCTACAATGAAAAACTGTGCATGGGTTTTTGACCTTATACCACTTGAAGTAAGCGTTGTTGTTGAGGCTGGTGGGTATAATATTGAGTTTCCATATTTTACGTTTGTTCAGAAGGAAGGCAGTGCACTAATGGGAGATGAGTGTGTTGAGAAATTTCATGGTTACTTCCCCATCAGGTTTAATTATGATGACACTTATCACAGCAATGGTAACATGTCAATACAGGTACACTCAGGCCATAAGTACAATATCGAAAACTTTAATGAGTATGGGCGACAGGATGAGAGTTACTATGTTGTGGCCACTGCACATGGTGCAAAAACATATGTGGGATTCAATGAGGATTGTGATCCTGAAGAATTTATGCGTGAAGCGAAAAGGTCAGAGAAGCAGGGCGTTAAGATAGATTATGAAAAATATGTCAATTATGTAGACTCAAAGCCAGGGATACAGATTATGTTGCCTGCCGGCACCATTCACTCTTCAGGAAGGAACCAGTTGATTCTCGAAATAGGCAGTCTCACCATAGGTTCTTATACCTATAAACTTTATGACTATCTGAGGGAAGACCTTGATGGTAGACCACGACCCATTCACACGTACCATGGCGAAAATGTCCTTCGTAATGAGAGAAAAACAAAATGGGTGAACGAAAATCTTGTTCAGCAGCCCAAACTCACAAGAAAAGGAGATGGATGGGCAGAGTATATTGTCGGAGAGCATGATCTGCTTTATTTTAGCCTGAGACGACTTGAGTTTGAAAACTCAATTGAAGATAACACTAATGGAAAGTTCCATGTTCTTACTTTGATTGATGGTGAGAAAGTGGTAGTTGAATCACTTGATAACCCTGAATACAGCTACACTCAAAACTATCTGGATATGGTGGTTGTGCCGGCCAATATTGGAAGATACCGGATCAGAAATCTCGGAAATCAGCCGGTATGTGTACACAAAACGATGCTTAAAGATGGATTCGTCAATGACAGACCGTAGTGCATATCTTGTTATTGACGCCGGGGGAACCTTTCTGAAATCTGCTGTGCTGAGCACCGACGGGAGTGTTTTCGATGGCTCTTCATGTATGGCAAAAGCATATTCTTCTTCCTCACGTGAGAAAATTCTGGGAGCCATAAAGCAGATTATTGAAGGGGGGACTTCCTATATCACAGATATGGAGCTCTCACTGATGGGGATAGGTATGGCATTCCCCGGCCCATTCAATTATATTGACGCTATCCCTTTAATGGACCATAAGTTTGCCAGCATAAAGGGAGTAGATATCAGGCAGTATATAAACCAGGTTTCCGGTTTGGAAAATGAGATACCGGTAAAGTTCCGGCATGATGCCAATGCTATGCTGGCGGGGGAGCTATGGAAGGGAAATGCACAGGAATTCAGAAATGCAGCCATCGTAACTCTTGGTACCGGCCTGGGATTTGCATTCTCAATTGACGGCGTTGTACAGTGTAATGAAATCGGAGGACCTGCGATTACCATATTTAAAACTCCATATAAGGATGGTATCCTTGAGGACTATGTTTCAAAAAGGGGCTTCGTAAAGGTTTATAATGAGATTGCCGGACAAGAGAAAAAAGTTCTTGATGTGGCTGATATTGCAGAGATGGCATTAAATGGCGATGCAGATGCCCGGGAGACCTTTTGCGAAGTATCAGAGATACTTTCTGATGCCATCAGACCAATTCTTGAAGAGAAGGAAATCGAATGCCTGCTTTTTGGCGGTCAGATTTCAAGATCATTCTGTCTGATGGAAGAGACAGTGAGTGAAAAGTTGAATGAGGTTGGCAATCTTAAAAAAATTGCACCTGTCGGTAGCATAGAAAATGCGGCATTGCTTGGAGTATTGAATGAATTATTAAATTCTTAGGTGCAAGGAAGAAACTGCCAATAGATATGATTATTAAATGATGAGATAGAGATTGTTGTTTTGGAGTTTCAGATATTCTCATAGAGTTAAATGTTAGGTTGAGACCTGAGCAGTATCTGCTCAGGTCTTTTTTCCCTGCTTTACCGATTACTGTGAATAAACACAATTTTGCAGGGTTTATTATAAATGGAAATAATAAGGATCATAGTGT
>QKCK01000332.1 GCA_003245695.1 Bacteroidota bacterium
AGTCCTTATTCTTTGTGCTGCCTACCTTCTTGGTGTCTCTTTGATATGTCTCCGGAAGGACAAGGATATGGCTTAATAAAATAATACCCTCTCTGAAAAAACAATAAGAAGCACCATGAAGAGTGAAGATATCAAGCGGCGGGATTTTCTGCGGCGAAGTGCAGCAGCAGGAATAGCCCTGTCAATCATTCCGAGGCATGTGCTGGGCGGCAATGGTTACACAGCCCCCAGTGATCAGCTTACAAAAGGCATTATAGGTGTCGGGTCAATGGGCATGGGCCATTTTAACTATGAAGGCACACGCCTGATAGCTGTATGTGATGTTGACAGGTCGCATCTCGAGAATGCTCTTGGCAAGGCAGAGAAGGGCGTTAAAGGTTATCACGATTTCCGTGAGCTGATAACCCGCCCTGATATTGACATTGTTCATATTGCGACTCCTCCTCACTGGCATGGTATCATGGCCCGTATGGCTGCAGAAGCCGGCAAGGATATCTGGTGTGAGAAGCCTATGACTCGCACCATAGGTGAGGGGAAGAGGGTTATAGAAGCAGTAAAGGCAAACGGCCGTATGTTCAGGCTGAACACATGGTTCCGCTTCAAGGATGAGTTTTATGGTCTGGGTACCACTGTCAAACCTTTGAAGAAGCTGGTTGACAGTGGTGCCCTGGGCTGGCCTTTGAAGGTGACAGTGAGCCGTACTACAGGATATGACTGGAAGTTTTACTGGAGTGGATTAACACACCTCGATCCGATGCCCATACCTCCGGAGCTTGATTACGATTTCTGGCTGGGTCCTGCACCTTATAAACCATATAACCCGGAGCGGGTACATGCAAAGTTCAGAGGCTACTGGGATTATGATGGAGGAGGATTGGGTGACATGGGACAACATTACCTTGACCCGGTGCAATACCTTCTGGGCAAGGATGATACCAGCCCTGTCTCTGTTGAGATAGATGCTCCTCAGCAACACTATGATGCTGTTGGATCATGGCGAAGGATTACATATACCTATGCCGACGGCTGCTCAATAATACTTGATGGTGAAAACAGGGACAAAGATGCAGCATTTATTGAAGGACCTGACGGGAAAGTCTTCAGAGGATTTGTCTCAACAATACCTCATGTCCAGGAGCTGATCCGCAAACTGCCGGATCCAGAGCCCCAGGTGACACTGTTCTCGGAGTCAGTGCGGACACGACGACCATTTGCTCTTAATGAGATGAATGGTCACAGGTCATGCACCATTGTTAATCTAGGTGTCATTGCTCTCAGACTCGGGCGTAACCTCAGGTTTGACCCGGAGAGACAGACCTTCATTGATGACCCGGGAGCAAACGATCTTATCAATCAGCCCATGCGTGGCGAATGGCATATCTGAAAAATCAAACAATCATGAAAAAAACTATCTCTTTACTTCTGCTTTTTCTTGCTTTGCAGTACACTTATAATGCTAATGCTCAGGATGTGAGAACTACTGAGACAAAGGTTGCGGATCTGCTGGCAAGGGTACCTGCCGGCAGTCAGGAAGCTTATAATGCAATAATGGCTGAGATGTTGCGGTTAGGCGATACCGGTCTTGATATGATATGCTCTCAGGTATCCGGTCCCGGTCAGGGTGATGATTCAAGAGCCAGATATGCTGTGTCAGGTCTGAGTTATTATCTCACTGACGGAACCAGCGAACAGAGGTCTCTTTGGGAGAAAATCTGCATACGACATGCCACTGAGTCTGATGACGTGGAAGTAAAGAGGTATTTCTTCGCACAGCTTGCACTGACAGGTGGCGATGATGCTGTTATGGCTGTCTCCCCTGCATTGTCAGATACACTGTTATACAGCTCTGCAATAAGCACCCTGGAATCAATTGGGTCAGAGAAGGCAGCAGAAGCCATAATGGAATCACTCGATAGTGAGACCTCCCTGGCACCTGCCCAGTCAATAAACGCCCTCGGTCGTATGGGTTATACCACTGATACTGATGTTTTTATACGATGGTATGAAAAAGGGGATGCAACAGTGAAAAATGCAGCCCTGGCAGCGCTGGCTCTTAATGGCAGTGATGAAGCATTTTCAGTAATTGATGAAGCGGTTAAAAAAGCATCCTATCAATGGGACAATACAAATGCCATGTCATCGTTGCTGCTTTACGCAAAGACCATCGGATCGAAAGGAAATATAAAAAAGACTGAGAGCATTGTCAAAGCCATTCTAAAGAATTGTAATGACCCTGAAACAAATAACTACCGGGTGGCTGCCCTGGCCATTATAACTGATATTAAAGGTGTGGATGCGCTTCCGCTACTATTAAAATCGATAGATGACCCTGATAATTCTGTCAGAGGCGGTGTGGCACGCCTGGCACTCACAATCCCCGGAGAGGATGCGACTCGCAAGTGGATTGCAAAGTATAACAAAGTCTCACCTGATGCCAAAGCTGATATAATATATATGTTGGGTGAGCGTGGTGATATGCAGTCAGTTCCTTTAGTGTTAAAGGCGATGGAGGAACAGAGCCCTGCTGTTTATTGTGAAGCCATAGCTGCTCTGGCAAAACTTGAAAAGAAGAATGCTGTTGACCCTATTCTCTCATGGATGCAAAACTGTGACACTGACCAGGGTCTTAATGCAGCTGCCACTGCTCTTACCACCCTGCTAGATTCAACAACTATAGGAAAGGTTGCAGCAAGCCTTAAGACATCCAAAGAGTATGCTGCCGTAATGCTTATTAACATTATCTCATGGTCAGGTGATAAGCATTATTTTAAGGCCATTCTTCCATATGCATCATCAGGCGATCTGGCAGTAAGAGCTACTGCCCTCAGGGCGTTAAAGAATCTGGCATCGGCTGATGATCAGGAACTGTTGATCTCGCTTGTAGTAAGCTCTAATGACCGTCCGGAAACAGAGGCTCTTCAGGAAGCATTGGTGGCTGCAGCTATCCTCAATCAGGATGAGGAGGGTAGGTCAGATGTCATACTAAACTCTCTGGCCAAGGGCTCTCCAAAAGAGAAGCTCATTCCAGTTCTGGCATATACCGGTGGAAGGAGAGCACTTGATTACGTTCTGAAAGAATTTGAGAATGGTGACGCAGGAATGAGAGACATCTGTTTCAGTACCCTGGCCGGGTGGTCAGATTACTCTGCATCAGATGCCTTGTACGAAATATGTGTTTCTGGCAATAAAACATTCTCAAAGGCAGCATTTGACTCATATATAAGACTGGTAGTGTCTGCACCTGTGACAGATGATAACAGGCTTCTTTTGATTAAAAAAATAGCCCCTTTTGCTTTTTATCCTGATTCAAGGGCAGAGATGGTTGTAAAGGCAGGTGCAATTCGTACTTATCCTGCCTTTTTCTTTGTAGCGTCATATCTGGGTGATGAAGATTCAAATGTTGCAGCATGGGCTGCTCGGGCCCTGATGAACATAGCGCTTCCTCATGATGAAGGTAAGCCAGGACTGTATGGTGTAATAGTTAGAGAAGGTTTGAACAGGGCCATTAACCTAATAACAGGCCCTGAGAGTGAATATGATAAGGAACGGATACAAAAGTATCTGGCATCAATGCCTGCAGATGAGGGCTTTGTCCAGATATTTAACGGCAAGGATCTCACAGGATGGCATGGTCTGGTAGGCAACCCGATAACGAGAGCAGGCATGTCAGCCAGGGAAAAATCTGCATTACAGAAAAAAGCTGATGCTGAGATGGCATCATGCTGGAGCGTTGCAGATGGCAATATTGTCTTTAACGGAAAAGGGAATAACCTGTGTACTATTAAAGAGTATGGCGACTTTGAAATGCTTGTTGACTGGAAAATAACCAGGGATGGTGATAGCGGAATCTACCTGCGGGGAACACCACAGGTTCAGATATGGGATATAGCCAGAGTGGATGTGGGAGCACAGGTTGGATCCGGCGGACTGTATAATAATAAAATCAATGCATCTAAACCTCTGAGCCTTGCTGATAACAAAGTGGGAGAGTGGAATAATTTTCATATAATATGTTCAGGAAACCGTGTATCAGTATGGCTTAATGGGATACTTGTGACAGACAATGTTGTGTTTGAAAATTACTGGGATCCTTCATTGCCAATTTTTGAGAAGGGCCCGGTTGAACTTCAGGCACATGGCACTGATCTTCAGTTCAGAGATATTTATGTGAGAGAGATTAAATCCTCTGAGTTTAACCTTACAGGGGAAGAGAAGAATGAGGGTTTTGTATCACTCTTCAATGGTCGCAATCTTGAAGGCTGGACCGGAGATACAATATCGTACAAGGTGCAGAATGGAGACATTGTAATAACACCAGGGGATCATCATGGTGGCAACCTGTATACTGTTGATGAATACTCTGATTTTATCTTCAGGTTTGAGTTTCAGCTTACTCCCGGAGCAAATAACGGTCTTGGAATAAGGGCCCCTCTTGAAGGTGATGCTGCTTATGTGGGGATGGAATTGCAGATACTTGACAATACAGATCCTATATATGCTGATCTGATGCCTTATCAGTATCACGGTTCTGTTTATGGTGTGATACCTGCACGGAGGGAGTTTCTGAAGCCTGTAGGTGAATGGAATTATGAAGAGGTTGTCGTAAAGGGTACCCATATAAAAGTTATACTGAACGGAACTGTTATTGTTGATGGAGATATTTCTGATGCACGTGATAACGGGACCATGGATCATAAAGAACACCCAGGGCTGAAAAATTCAACCGGACATATAGGATTCCTGGGGCATGGTTCTGTCTTGCATTTCAGAAACATAAGAGTAAAGAGACTATGATGCATTGTTGACATAAAACAGTGGGGTAGTTTGTCACATCTAATGAGGGTCTTATCAAAAAGCACCCTCTTTCTTTGGAATAAATAGCCAAAAGAACCAATTTTGTATTTGTATAAACTGTACCTGAGTTTTAGTTTTTATTAAAGAAAAGCATCAAGTAATGAAGATCCTTATCTGTGAAGATAATCCGCTTGCATTAAAGGCTCTCTCTGTTGTTCTGGAACGTCATGGTTTCGAGCCTGTTACCGCCAGTGATGGCAATGAGGCAAAAGCTTTACTTGAGAGTGTCAGTTGTGACCTCATCATAGTTGATCTTCATCTGCCATACCTTAGCGGCCTTGAACTGATTAAATATCTCCGTTCTGACCTGAGAAAGAAGACCCCGGTTCTGGTAGTTACTGCATTCAGTGATGCTCAGGTACAACGCCAGGCAGCCGAATTGGGGATAAGCGGGTATATAGTCAAACCTTTCAATCCTACTGATCTGCTGGAATCCATAAATGCTATTTTAAAACATTAAGATATGGGTAGATATAAAAGCTTGCCTTATGTTCTGGTAATGTTATTCTATCTTTTGTCTAATTGTGATCTTTATGCTCAGGATTATAGTGATCCTGAAGTGGAGTACAGCAGAATACGATCCATAGCTTTTGAAGGACGATATAAGGAAGCAGCGGAGGCGGCAAGAAAACTTCTTGTAGAATATCCTGACTATGGAGATGTGCAGGTGTTACTTGGGAGGATACTGGCATGGGATGGCAGATATAATGAGGCAGCCTCTGTCCTTGATACATTGCTGGCCCTGAAACCGCAAAACAGAGATGCACAGGATGCCCGTATGGATGTTGCACTTTGGTCTGGAGATTATGATCTTGCTGAGAGATATGCTTTAGTCATTCTGAGAGAGAACCCTGCTGACACACTTACACGCGAGAAAATTGTAAAAGCCTTGTTGTCAGACGGTAAAAGAGAAGAGGCTATGGCTCATTCAGATACCTTACTGAAGTATGCCCCTTCAAATGCCTTCGCTATCGCTCTCAGAGAACCGCTTCACAATGAGAAGAGCCAGGATAATATTAGAGTGTCATATTCATTTGCCAATTTCACTGTTCCTTATAAAAGGCTCTGGCAACAGCTTTCTGTAGGAGGAAGCCATCGCTTCAGATGGGGTACTGCCGGAGCTGGTATAAATGCCGGCCATATACTGATAGATGCAGATGCAATTGTTACTGCTACTGAGTTCCAGGCAGAGTTTGAAGCTGCACCTAAGTTGTCAGAAAGAAATTATGCTTACCTGACATATGCATTCAGCCCAGGCAAATACTATCCTGCTCACAGAGCCTCAGCAGAAATATGGGAGATATTGCCTGCCGGATGGGCATTCTCAGCAGGACTCTGTTACTATCATTTTGACAGAAATATCTTTATAGCCGACCTGTCGCTTGAAAAGTATATTCAGAGATACTGGCTGTCAGCCAAAACATACTTCTATTTTAAAGATATAGGAGTTACCACCTCTCTGTATCTGACAATGAGAAGATACTCAAATGACATTGACTATCTTCAGATCTCACTGGGTGCTGGTACAGCTCCTGATGAACCTTTTGATATCCAGGCTGATCTTGAACGGTTGAGTGCCTATAGTGCCAGGGTTACCTGGAATAAGTCATTGAATCAGAGATTTATCATGCGCCTTAATGCCGGCTATTCGTATGAAGAATATGCTGCTAATGATTACAGGCACAGAATAGATGGCTCTGTAGGAATTTTTTATCTGTTAAAAAACCTCAGGTGAGACTGCTACCGATAATATTGCTTTTATCTCTTTTTTCCTTCCCGGTGAAAGCTATGGCAGCTGATTCAGCACCTTCCCATACTTCTGACTCAACTGCTGTTGATAAAAAAGAGGCAGGGATTCCTGATACATTACAAAAAGCCACTTCTTCAAGGTATAAGATAGTGGTTAAAGTCAATTCATGGATAAACAAGGGTAACAGTCCATGGATGAAGGAGGTCAATTATATGGGCAGGTCACTTGCTCTTGTGGCGGCCCTGATGACGACTATATTTGTCTGTATCATTACAATGCTTGTGCTTCTTGTTATTATTCTGCTTAACAGGACACGCATGGAGAAGGAGTCAAGGCTAAGGCAGTACCTTATGGAAAAGTGCCAGACACTGATTGTTGATTACCTCTTCGGTGATGCCTCTGACAAGGAACTAAGGGAGGTAGTGTCGGATAGCTACCGGAAGCAACTTCTTATAGATCAGATGATTGATGTTAGTGTAAACCTCAAGGGTGATGCTGAGGAGAAACTGATGAAGCTGTATCGTGAGCTTGGTCTTGACAAATATTCATTAAAAAGGGCTACCTCTCTCAGGTGGCACATTAGGATTAAAGCATTTCGTGAACTCGCGTTTATGAATATCACTGAGGCACATGATATCATATATAAGTCAATAAACTCAAGAAATGAGATACTTAGGATGGAGGCGCAGATAGCCCTTGTCAGGTTGAGTGAAGAGAATCCCTTTGAATTTCTCTCATCTCTGTCACGCCCATTTTCTCTTTGGGAGCAGATTACACTTCATGAGCTTATTGTACACCATAACCTACCTGTACCTTCTTTTGCGCAATGGCTGAAGTCAACAAATGATACAGTAGTTATGTTTGCTCTCAGAATGATACGCGAATTCAGGCAAACTGCCTCTGATAATGGAGTTATTGAGACAATGATGCACGACAACCCTGAAGTGAGGCGACTGGCTGTGGAAGTGGCAGGCGATCTGGGGCTGAAGTCCAGCCTGGAAGCAATGAAGCACATGTATAAAAACCAGAACTACGATATTTGCCTGGCTATCGTGAAATCGATGGGTAAAATTCCTGACCTCTCAATGATGGGTTTTCTTAAACTGGTGCTTGATAAGGAGGATGATGTTCAACTGCAGATAGAAGCTACCAAAGCAATTGAGAACATGGGAGAGGAAGGAGTAAAGACTCTGGTGAAGCTTATGAAATCAGAATACAAGAATTATAATATCATAATAAGGCACGTTCTGGACAGAAGAATCTATTGATATGAGCTTTTTCTTTGCAAATATGATGTTCATACTGACCCTCTTTATCTTTGGGTCGTATCTTCTTCTGGGAGTTTACTCTGCTCTTGCCTTGCGAAAGTACCTGAGGAAAAACAGTTATATAAACTATAACTCAATGGTTTTGTCGCCATTGAGCCCTATGATAACTATTATTGCTCCTGCTTTCAATGAAAGCAAATCCATTATTGACAGTATACGTACTCTTTTGTCACTCTATTATAATAATTTTGAAGTTATACTGGTGAATGACGGTTCAACAGATGATACTTTTCCAAAGGTGAAGGAGGCTTATGATCTTGTAAAAGTGAACTATTACTTTGATTACAGGATTCCCTGTGAAAGGATTAAAGGGGTATATAAATCAAAGAACCCATCATATAAACGGCTCACAGTGATAGATAAGAATAACGGTGGTAAAGCAGATTCACTTAATGCAGGAATAAACATAAGCCGTAGTAATCTTATAGTGACCATAGACGCTGATTCGATAATAGAGCCCGACTCAATACTTAAACTTGTCAAGCCTTTCCTTGAGGAGAAGGAAAAAAAGGTTATAGGTACCGGTGGTGTTATCAGGATAGTTAATTCATGTGAGGTTGATAAGGGGCATATCCGGGAGATAAATCTGCCTGACAAGATTCTGCCCCGGCTACAGGTTCTTGAATACACCAGGGCCTTCCTTCTTGGCCGTATGGCCTGGAGTCATCTAGATGGTCTGATGCTTATTTCCGGGGCTATGGGTATGTTTGACAGGGAGACAGTCATAAGTGCAGGTGGGTATAACATCAAGACTGTTGGTGAAGATATGGAACTTGTTTTGAGGATGAGGCGTTTTATGGCAGAGAGGAAGATAAACTATGAGGTGACCTACATACCTGACCCGTTATGCTGGACAGAGGTGCCTTCAGATGTAAAGTCGATGCGCAAGCAGCGTACACGATGGACCAGAGGATTGATAGAGTCATTATGGGCACATAGGCGGATCTTTGCAAATCCATATTATGGCCGGCTAGGTCTGCTTGGCTTTCCATACTGGGTTTTCTTTGAATGGCTTTCACCATTAATAGCTTTTGGAGGTATGGTTTATACTCTCTATCTGGCATTGACGGGCGCCCTTAACTGGCCGTTTTTCCTGCTTCTTTTCCTTTTTGTATACAGTTTTGCCATCTGCCTCTCAACCTGGGCAGTATTATATGAGGAGATTACATTTCATAAATACAGGCGTAAACGTGATGTAATGCACCTGATATTAACAGCCATGCTTGAGCCTTTCATTTATCCGATGCATACATGGTTTGCCCTGATAGGAAACATGGAAGTAATAAGGGGTAAAAAAGGGTGGGGTAAAGCTGAACGTAAGGGCTTTGATAAAAAGAGTCATAAGAGTGACCTTAGTAAACTCACAAAACGTTAGTCTGCATAATCAGGTATAAGCTTTAACCCTTCTTCAATAACCGCAAGCGATTTCTTTTCTCTGTATATTGTTTCCGGAACTACCAGCCATGTGTCCCAGATATAACGTGTTGTGGTGTTGATTATACTGTTTTTGTAGCTCACGGAAAGTGCTATGCCATCTGATAATGTACTTTCAGTAACGTAACTGCGTCCGCCGTCATAGGTGACAGCTCCATTGATAACCTTCATCTGTGTCGGGTCATAAAAATAGAGCATGGTCCATGGTATCCTTATTGTTATCTTATTCTGATTCCAGCATGCCACTGCCCTGTTTCCGCTACTGAAAGCATCTGTGTTCTCAATGGGCAAGAGTCCTATTACCGATTCAGTCTTTTCATTCTCATCATTGATCCATTTCATCAGATTCCATGGTGCTCCGTCGGTTATCGTGGTTCTGAACATCTGTATGTTATGATCAGCCAGATCAAAACTTGGAGTTAATCCGCACATGTTATATGCCTGCGTAACATAAAATTTCGCTGAATCATCACCGGCGGTAATCTCCAGAAGAAACTCAGACCTGTTGTTTATACTTTTCCCATCAGGCAGAATTGACTCCCCGACATTTTTCATGTAAGTATCAAATGCAATAAGCATCTTTTCACCCACTGTAAATGGCAGTGAGGTTGTGATTTCAACGAAGAAATACTCATTGCTGTTTGTGGCTTTGACAGATGATACAGGGCCTGAATTATTATCATTCAGATAGTCGGCATATGGCAGTACTTCTTTTTGATCAAAGGCAATAAGACCAAAATTTTGTTCAGGTGATGTGATATTCTGCCACAACTGACGGGTGGGTATCTGTGTGGTGCCTGAGAGAGTATTCAGAGCTTCCATATATTGAACGATCCAGGTATTTTTGAACCATTCATCCATCCAGGCGAAGACAAAGCCGCCGGCACAATCGGTGTCAAAAATGTTGTTCATGAGCCTTACATCAATCTCTCCCTGTTGTTCTTCAGAGTATCCGCCATGATGCATATTGCTGAACGACTGATGTGCACTGCCCCAGCTGGATGGTACCCCAAACTCAGCAATGATAAGTGGAATATTATTATAATGTTGTTTCAGTGCTGTCAGATAACCCAGATAACTGTCAGGGCCAAAGCTATCACTAAAGAGTTGATATGCCGGCTCCTGACTAACAAAATTAGGGTAATATGGGTAGGCATGATAGCTAATAAACATGCCGGCATTGAGAGTAGCCCCTGTGATTTTCTCAACATATATAGATGCCTTGTCTTCATCGGTATATATCTCAGTTGGATGTGTGAGAGGATCAAGTGTTGGCCATGTTGAGATTCCAACAGGCCTGTGTAGTTCATATCTCTGGTGCTCATATGATACTGTCTTGTCAAGCATCCGGGTGATGAAAACATCGCTGGCACTGGCATCCGTAATGCTGAACTGATATCCGGAATAGTCATTTAGTGAAGGATGAAGCTGGTTTGTTGAGTCAACCTCCTGTGGCGCTATCTCTCTGCCGATAATAAAGCCGGCAGTCCATTGTGAGATATCTGTCTCATAGTTACCGTATGCTTTACCGTATCTGAATGATATATTCCTGTTACCATGAATACAGTCAACCACCTCTTCAATGTTACTGCTAAAATCAGGTATACGGGGTATAAGGTCATATCCTTCTGCTGTTGAATAATCTTCCACCTCATCAAGCCAGATACCCTGAAACAAAAGAAGTGGTTTGTCGGGGTGCCTCTGGTTGTATTCGGCAAGTTTCTCGTAGAAGACCGGAGGATGCAATGTATATATTCGTATACTGTTAAACCCTGCTTCTGCCATTCGTGAAACCCATTCTTTATACATACTCTCAGTAATAGCATATGCTATCTCCCCGGGCCAGGTACCGGGAGGTGAGGAGCCAAGATTTACCCCTTTGAGATTCAAAGGCCTGTATTCATTGTCAGAGTACATGTTTATATGGTCTCCGATAGCCTTATATGGTATTGATGATATTTCTGTAAGTACGAAATCAATTACAGTGTCCTGTATCAGTGTTATATCTGTCAGCCTTACAGGATAAAAATCATTATGTGAGACTTCAGTTATGGAGTTTAGTCTGTCAGTTTTTGTCTCCCCCTCAGGAGGGGTGGAGGGAGACATAAATGGTAACAGTCCGGTTTCAACCGTTGCAGGAGTGTCTCTTTTAAGTTTTAGTAGTTTACCCGCACGGGTGGTACCTCCGAATGTCAACGCGAAGACATAATAGCCTGATGCAAGCTGTGACCCTGACTGGTTACAGCCATCCCAGACGAGGATATAACTGCCGGCTTCAACCTCTCTGAAACGCATCTCCCTTACCTTTATTCCTGACATGCTATATACTGTACATAAAACATCCCCCCGGTTGTTTAATATGAACGGGACATTCACGTAGTAAGTGAAAGGATTTGGATATGGAGTACCCAGCTGAATGCCTCCCTTAACATCTTCATACAGTCCTGAAATCCTGACTGAGTAATACCCACTGGTAGATGTTGATGCCGAAAATTTGACAGAATTGACAGTAAAGCCTATTGTTGCATCACTGACAGGAGCTCCTGACCGATCGGTAACAGTACCTGTTACATAGATATCCCTGGCACTTAATGGTAAAGTGAGCAGGAGAACCAAAAAAAGCGAGCATGCGAGAGCTCTGGTTTTTATTTTGCTGGCAGAATCCATTACTCTTTGGTAAAATGTCTCCTTCAAAGGTAGAAAATTCATTTATTTCGTATAAATTCGTTATTAATTACTTTACAATCATGGATAATCTTATTCTAAAGGAGACAAACAAAACACCATCAGTAAACTTTAACCCTGAGTTGGGTAAGTTTGATATATCAGGTAAATCGGTTCCTGAAAACTCGATGAGTTTCTATGGACCTATTCTTGATTATATTGATATCTATTCGCAGACGCCGGCTGACAAGACTATCCTTAATGTGAAATTTGAATATTTCAACACCAGCTCATCAAACAAGATTCATACTATTTTCAAAAAATTTGAAAAGGTATATATGCATAATAAGGATGTTTTAATCAGATGGTATTATGAGACCGGAGATGATAATATGCTTGAAGCAGGTAGAGATTTTAAAGCTATAATAGGTGTTCCGTTTGAAATTGTAAAGGTTGATGAGCTCTGATTTTATTAACATTATTTGGTTCGATACTTCCTTTTTATATACTTTTAACCCCATCGGAGGAGTTAAAGTATGACATTGAATTATATCTGGATCGCATTTTTTCTGTTAGGATTTTTATTTGCCCTGATACAATTAATATTTCTGGGAGATTCCACAGCCTTTAAAAACATAATGGATTCCACCTTCAGCAGTGCCAAGACCGGGTTTGAGATATCATTGGGTCTGACAGGTGTGCTTACCTTGTGGATGGGGTTTATGAAAGTAGGAGAAGAGGGTGGTGTCATCAAGTTAATGACAAAGCTGATAGGTCCTTTTTTTTCGAGGATATTTCCCTCTATCCCAAAGGATAGTCCGGCACATGGGTCTGTAATGATGAATGTAGCAGCAAACATGCTGGGGTTGGATAACGCTGCCACGCCTATGGGGCTTAAGGCTATGAAAGAGCTGCAGGTTCATAATCCCAATAAGGATACAGCATCTGATGCCCAGATAATGTTTCTTGTTCTTAATGCTTCAGGGCTTACCATAATTCCTGTAAGTATCATGGTTTACAGGGCTCAGATGGGTGCCGTTAACCCGGCAGACATATTCATTCCTATAATGATAGTCACATACTTTGCAACACTTGCAGGTCTGATCAGTGTTGCAATAGCTCAGAAGATAAACCTCTTTAACAAGGTTGTTTTCGCTTATCTGGGAGGACTTACTGCAATAATAGCAGGGATAGTCTGGTACTTCAGTACTCTTACCCAGGATCAGATAACAGAGGTATCTAACTTTGCTGCCAGTTTTATTCTGCTTTCAATAATTATGACATTTATAATTCTGGCTGTCAGGAAGAGAATAAATGTATATGAGACCTTTATTGACGGGGCAAAAGAGGGATTCAGCACCTCTGTAAGGATAATACCGTATCTGGTGGCCATGCTGGTTGCTATTGGTGTTTTCAGAGCTTCTGGTGGTTTTGAACTGATAATGAAAGGTTTATCCTGGGTGGCAGCATCTCTTGGATTTGACACACGTTTTGTTGATGCCTTGCCTACCGCTTTCATGAAACCATTGAGTGGCAGTGCATCTCGTTCACTGATGGTTGATACTATGAAATTTTATGGTGCAGATACTTTTGCTGGTCGTCTTGCATGCACTTTTCAGGGTTCAACAGACACAACTTTCTATATCCTCGCTGTATATTTCGGGTCTGTAGGAATAAAAAACTCACGTTATGCGGTTGTATGCGGACTTATTGCTGACTTTGCGGGGACAATCGCAGCCATATTTATAGCTTATCTTTTCTTTGGAGGTTGATTGTTGAAATATTATTTTTGCCCCAAAATAACTGAATACTATGGGACGCGCATTTGAATACAGAAGAGCATCAAAAGAGGCACGCTGGGACAAGATGTCAAAACTCTTCCCCAAACTTGGCAAGGCAATAACTATGGCAGCAAAGGAGGGTGGCACTGACCCTGTCATGAATGCCAGGCTTCGCACTGCAATACTGAATGCCAAGGCTCAGAATATGCCCAAGGACAATATAGACGCTGCTATTAAACGTGCTGCAGGCAAAGATACCGCCAATTTCTCAGAGATTCTGTATGAGGGTAAAGGACCTCATGGCGTATTGGTTGTCGCAGAAGCTACCACTGATAATAATACCAGAACAGTGGCTAATGTAAAGTCTTATTTCTCTAAATACGGCCAGGGCCTTGTCCCTACAGGGTCATTGGAGTTCATGTTTTCACGTAAAGCTGTTTTTGAGTTCGAAAAACCTGCTGACTTCTCTGTTGACGACCTGGAGCTTGACCTTATTGAATATGGTCTTGAGTCAATAGAAACATATGAGGATATGATCTATCTATATGGTGATTATACAAACTTCGGATCTATGTCTAAAGCCCTTGAAGAAAAGGGTATTGAAGTGAAAAAGGCTTCATTGAAAAGGATCCCGACAACATCAGTTGAGCTCAGCGAAGAACAGATGGCTGAAGTCGAAAAACTTCTTGATAAACTTGAAGATGACGATGATATTCAGGCTGTCTTCACCAATATAGCATAAATCCTCCTTTCACTACCAGGTAAGTATCTGTCTGTCAGGAATGACATCAACAGAGTATCCTTTAGTTAAATATCATTAATTTGAGTTTATCCTGCATTTATCATTAGCAGCTATGAATACTGTTGTTAATTTTAATCGCAGTAATAAACAGAAACCAGAAAATCCTTTGACATGAAAAAAGCTGTATTCCAGTTGTTTATAGTCTTGTTGCTTCTCTTGAATCTGAATCAGGCAGATGCACAGGTGGGAAAACTCACTTTAGATGATATCTTCTCCAAACGTCTCTATCGCTCTGCATGGTTCGGCCCGGCATATTGGGTGGAAAATGGCTCGGGATACACCACATTGGAAGGCTCTCCTTCGGTCAGAGGAGTGGATATTGTCCGTTATGATTCAAAGAGCGGTGAAAGAAAAGTACTCGTTTCAGCACAGGATCTCACACCCACAGATAGCAGCGAATCACTTGTGCCTGATGCATACACTTGGTCTCCATCAGGTAAAATGTTACTGATTTTTACAAACACTCAGAGAGTCTGGCGATACAATTCCCGTGGTGACTACTGGATACTTGACCTGAACAACAAAAAACTCACCCAACTTGGGAAATCATTGCCTGAATCATCACTTATGTATGCAAAATTCTCGCCTGATGAGACGATGCTGGCATATGTAAGTAAACAGAATATCTATGTTGAAGAGATTGGTAACAATGATATTAAACAGCTTACATCTGACGGTGGTGACAATATAATAAATGGCACCTTTGACTGGGTTTATGAAGAGGAACTGGATTGCCGTGACGGTTTCAGATGGAGTCCTGACTCGAAACATATTGCATATTGGCAGATAGATACAAAGGGTATCGATAACTTTTACCTTATTAATAACACTGACTCACTTTACCCAAAGATCAAGACAATACCTTATCCTAAGGCTGGATGCACCAATTCAGCTTCAAGAATCGGTGTTATTTCATCTGGAGGTGGTGAGACAGTATGGATGAAAATAGATGGCGATCCTAGAAATAATTACCTGGCGCGGATGGATTTTGCCGCATCTTCTGAGACTATAACTGTTCAGCAGCTTAATCGCCTTCAGAATATAAACAATCTTTTAATGTGTGATATTACTACCGGTGAGACTGCTGTTCTCTTCTCTGACACAGATGAGGCATGGGTTGATGTTTGTGATGACATGCAGTGGCTGGATAATGGCAGATATTTCACATTCATGAGTGAGAGGGGAGGATGGCGCCAGTTATATAAGATTTCACGCGATGGCAAAAAGATTATAAATCTTACCCCCGGTAAGTACGACATAATGGAGATCATATCTATTAATGAGAAGGAAGGTTTTCTCTATTTCTATGCCTCCCCTGATGATCCTACTGCAAAGTACCTCTACCGTACCAGGATGGATGGAAAGGGAAAGATTGAACTCCTGAGTCCGGCTGATATGACCGGACACCACTCATATAATCTGTCCCCCGACTGCCGATATGCCATCCATACATTTTCAAATGCCTCAATGCCTGGTAGTATTGATCTGGTATCCCTGCCTGATCATAAACAGGTGAGAGTGTTACAGGATAATGCCAGACTCAGGGCACAATATGACGCCTTACAAATTAATGACAAGGAGTTTTTTACTATTGACACTGATAACGGACAGAAACTCTATTGTTCAATGATTAAACCCTTTGATTTTGATCCTGCCAAAAAATATCCTGTCTTGTTCTATGTCTATGGAGAACCGGCATCATCAACTGTTCAAAATGTATTCACCGGAGGTGATCTGTGGCATCAGTTTCTGGCTCAGCAGGGTTATATAATAATAAGTGTCGACAATCGTGGTACTGCTATGTACCGTGGGCGTGAATGGAGAAAGAGTATTTACAGGAAGCTTGGTGTTCTGGCGAGTGAAGATCAGGCTGCTGCAGTAAAAACACTTATCCGCACCTACAGTTATATTGATCCTGAACGCATTGGCATTTGGGGATGGAGCGGAGGAGGGTCAATGACACTCAATTGTATGTTCCGCTATCCCGGCATTTACAAAACAGGTATTGCTGTTGCCTTTGTCAGTAATGAGCTGTTTTACGACTCAATATATCAGGAGAGATACATGGGCCTCCCTTCTGAAAACGGGAAGGACTATACAGAGTCATCACCAGTGACCTATGCAAAGAACCTGGAGGGCAATCTGATGCTGATACATGGTTCAGGCGATGATAATGTTCATTATCAGAACTGTGAGTTTCTGATTAATGAGCTTGTCAAGCAGAACAAGATGTTTTCGATGATGGAATATCCCAACAGGTCGCATGGTATAAATGAGGGGCAGAATACCTCACGCCATCTGTACGAAACCATGTTCCGTTATCTGCAGACTAATCTTCCGGCCGGAGCACGATAGCCGAACTGGGAGACAAGGGTAAAGGGGAGAGTTCCATAAAGTTTATAAAGTTTATAAAGTTGAAAGTCGGGCATCTTGTTAAAGACCAGGCTTTTATCTTTTGTCTTTTCCCAGCATCAGCTCTCGTGGTTTCATGGCGGGCAAGAGGATTGCACACCTTAAGGGTTGGTAGTTTTAAATATATCTCAGTTCTTTCCTTAGTCTTCTGTAATCCGGCATTATAGATTCAACAAGAGAATAAAACTCTTTACCATGGTTATGATGTTTCAGATGGCACAGCTCATGAATAATAACTGAATCAATAAGCTCCTGTCGCTTTTTTAACAATGCAGTATTAAGCATTATTTTTCCATTGGTGCGACAGGTACCCCATCGTGATTTCATTCTGCGTACCGATACCTCTGTCGGGAACAGCTTTTCTTGTTTATGAATCTCAGCCAGCTCAAAGGTTCTTGGAATAAGTCTCTTTTTTGCTTCAATGAGGTACCATGCATCAACTATTGCTTTGATCAGGTCTGTTTCATACGGTTCAGGGCATGACACAATGAGAAAATTACCGTCGCTTATTGCATTTGGTCTTTTGCCATTGACAATACTCAGGATAAGATTCTGACCCAGAAAAGGTACAGTATCTCCGTTATTATAGGTCTGTACAATGGTCTTTTCCCCGGCTTCTTTGATTCTCTGTTGCTGCTTTATGATCCATTTCTCTTTTGAGATGATGAAATCCCTGATTATTGGTTCCGGTACAAACCTGGGAGCCCTGACAATAACAACCCCACCGCTCTTTACTGAGAGCGATACGGTACGCCTGGATGAACGTATAATATCGTAATCGAGCTCTTTATCAGAAAAAATGATACTCTTTCTCTTTGACATCAATAGGTACTGATATTATTTTACGCCTGGTTTCTTAACGACAGGTCGCTCCGGGTTGTTTGCTATCTTCAGCCCCGTCAGGAATCCTGTTCTTGAGGTCTTTACCAGTTTGTCAAAGTCAATGAATTCATAGTCATCAGTAATGGAATGATAGTCGCTATGAAGGCCGGTGAAGAAGAAAACCGCTGGAATTCCTTTCAGAACGAAGTTATAGTGGTCGCTGCCGCTAAAGTGTGATCCGCGTCCTTCATCAATCACCTTCAGGCCTGTCTCATTCCCTGAAGCAATGGCATAGTCAATTATCTCCATGCAATCACGGGCAGAGATGATCTTAATTGTGTCGCGGCCATTGATGTCAAGTTTCTGCCCCATTACCTTGCCGGTATCAGCAGGCATCCATGAGCGACCTATCATATCAAAGTTAAGATCAGCAACAGTCTTATCAAGAGGGAAGAGTGGGTTTGAGATATAATACCCAGAACCATAGAGGCCCTCCTCTTCACCGGTGGTCCAGAGAAATACAATGCTTCGCAATGGCTTTTTCTCAAGCACGGAAAAGGCTTTGGCAATATTAAGCAGTCCTACCGTTCCTGATGCGTTGTCATTGGCTCCGTTATTTACTGAACCATCTTTTTTTACTCCTACATGATCATAATGGGCTGAATAGATAACACACTCTTCTTTGAGGGCCGGGTCTGACCCTTCAATGTATCCAACAACATTTGAGCTGTATACTGTATCCTGTTTTACTTTGATTGTAAGATCAGCCACCTCTCCCGGAACAATAAATGATACAGGTTTTTTTGTCTCTGAAATATTATTCTGGAGCTCTATAAGATTGGTGCCTGCCGGAGCCAGAAGCCTGTCGGCATCTTCCGGAGATATGATGCAAATGTTAAGAGCAAAATTAAATGAAGAGCTTTTGAACAAAGGGGTCAGTTTATATGTATCCCCCATCCTGAATGACCCGCTGTTAAATGAATCATCGTATGCAGGGTCTGCTACAAAAAGAATTGCTTTTGGTCCCTGCATCAGCAAAGGAGTAAGCTTACGCATCTCAAGATCCTCATTTATCTTTTCATTCTCACGTGGCATGCCGCTGCCAGCAAGATCAGGCTTACGGGTCATGACAATAACAACCTTGTCTTTGAACGAGATACCCTGATAGTCACTGTATCTTGTTTTGCTGTTCATATATCCGTAGCCGGCATAAGCTATCTCTCCTGACAGATCAACAGTGGAGGCGGGTGTCATCAATGGTTCCACGTTAATTTTACATATCTCATTCCCAAGAGTATCTCTAAGAATAAGTGCAGTACTATCTTCAACAACAGATGTCTTTAAAAACTTCAGTGTCTGATACATATCTTCACGGCCGGGCAAGGGCCTGAGTCCTGCTTTTTCTGCCTGGTTAACTATATAGGCTGCAGCATCTAAATTCCCGTCACTGCCTGTCCGCCGCCCTTGAATAGCATCAGATGAAAGGTACTTCATATATGCCTGTGAATTCTCAATGGTGATGGCATCAAGTGATTTCTGCTGTGAAAACGTTGTTATGGATATTAACAGCGAAAGAAGAAGTAAAAGAGGTTTGTTGTCCATTTTGTTGTTTTTGTAGATAGATGATGCAAAAATAGTGCAATTATTATCTGATATGAGATTTGTATAGTTAATTGTTGTGAAGGAATGGCTTTCAGTAGTGAGAGAAATGTTTTATTGACAATGCAGGGTGATTATTGTAATCTCAGGAGGCATGAATATCCTTATTGCCATAGCCATAGTGCCTAGGCCTCTGTTGACATAAAGATAATGATCATCTTGCTTGTAGAGTCCTTCGGGGTAGGGATGAATAAACGACGCCGGAGACCAGTATCCTTCATGTGTAGGGATACCTATCTGCATCCCATGTGTGTGTCCTGAAAGGGTAAGCGAAGCAAAACTTTTTAATTTATTATACTCTGACCAGAATGCCGGATCATGTACAATGAAAATAACCAGCGAGGAGTCGCTTATACCTGACAGCGCCTTTGTCTCATCGCCATAGCTGATATTCAGTCTGTGTCCTGATGTCCTGATACCTGCAACGGTAACCATAGCTCCGTTATAATTAAAAGTCTTTGAGGTATCATTTAATAAAACATAATCAGATGCCTTAATCAGGCTATCAACCAGCAAAGAACCGTCAGATCTTGCTCCCAGGTCAATAGCCCGGTCATAGGAACAGTCGTCGTGATTCCCCCTCACAGCAAATGATCCGTAGCGGGCCCTTACCTTCCTTAATATTGTGTCGCAATAATTGAACTCTTTCCACCCATATGTAATAAAATCGCCTCCATTTATCATGAGATCAGGGCGATTCATATTTATCTCACTTACAACTGACGATAGCTTATCGTAATGATGAAAAAAGGATGAAAGATGAAGATCAGAGATAAAAGCAATTTTTAACCCGTCAACGCGGCTGTCTGCACATTTAACATAGATATCTCTCTTTTCAGTTTTAATATTGAATCTGCCTAAGAAGAAACCGTAAACAAAGAGCAGGGCTGTCATTATACTGAGAACAGAATAAGTCCATTTCAGCCAGTTGATTTTTTTATTGAGAATAGCTGATAGCCCCAGTCTTATCAGGCTGAGAATAATGTATAACAGGTTTGAGGTAACATTCATTGCAGCAACTGCTCCGAAAAAGATCAGTAAGGATGCACTCTGTGGTGTTCCCATCTCTCCTCTGATAAATAATACACGTGTGAATGAATATATCAGGATCAGGGTAAAGACAAGTTTTAAATATTTTACTATATGCCACCTCTTAAGTGAATCATCTCTGAAGTCATTCTTAAGTCGCCACCATACGGCCATTTCAGTTAATAATACTAACAGATATAATATCATAATGGTCTTCTTTTGTATCAAATTTAAACATTTAGGGTCTTAAAAACTACCCTATAGCTCTTTTTAGTAGTTTTGCCAATATAACAGTTTATGACAGAGCCAATAGTTCTTTTTTCGGATAAGAGGCCCGGCATGATAAGCTATGTTGCCATAGGTGTCAGAAGTAAGGGCCGATGGATCTTTATCAGACATAGGGAGAGAGGCGGATATGAGATTCCGGCAGGTCATCCCGAGGAGGGAGAAGGGGAAGAGGAGGCTGCAATCCGTGAGCTGATTGAGGAGACAGGAGCTGAGTCATTTGTTATGTCGCCGGTGTCATATTATTCAGTGGAGAGTGGAGAATCATCGATGCATGGCAGATTATTTTTTGCTGAGGTGACATCGTTTGGCAAAATAAAGGATATAGACGAGGTTGAAAGCCTCTTTTCTTCTGATGAGCTGCCTGATGATTTATCACTGCCTGTGGTAATGAAGGCGCTCTTCAAACGACTGATGATATTTTCAGAAGAGAGAGATGGGCAGATTTGACAGAGAAAGAAGGGTCAAACACAGGAAGATGTACTGGTGATATACATGGCAGATCAGATCAGATGTAATCGATACTTACCAGCTTAAGCCATTTATCCTCGAGGATGCGGGCGATCCTTTTAACAACAGTACGTCTTATCTCCAGGTCGACAGGGAGTGTAGGATCCTGGTGGGCAGTATTAATTCTGGTGCCTACGATAAAATTTATCTCATCACTCTCCATAATGAGCTTCACGATTTTATCAGCAGGGCCTTTGCCTAGTTTTACACTGAAGTTATAGTGTTTAAGTAATTCATTAACCTTTTGCAGGGTAAGAATACCCTCAGTCACGAGATCAACACCCTCCATAAAGCTCTCAGGAGGTAGCTCAGGATCCTCAAAGACAAGCTCATCAACTATTTTTCTTTTTAGCTCCCTGGCAACAATATCGGCAGTTGTGCCACCGCTGAGAATAACCTTTCCATTATATTCAGTCACTCTGTTGGCAAGCTCAGTATCTTTTTGTTCATCAAATGGGGGACCGGTGCAAAGAAGGAGTTTGCGGGGTTCACGAAAGTAAAGTATGGCACAGGAGATGTCGTCCTTTGCTTCATAGCTATCGTTTTTAGATGCCATATTGGTTATCTTGGCTGCAAGTACTGCAGCAGAGAGTGATGGTTCACCTGACACCAGGTTTACAGCATACTGCATTACATTGTCGCGTTCCCAACCGAGAGGATATGAGGAAGAGCCCATGCCACTCTGGGCAACGCCATCGGAAATAAGTATTATCCTATCCTCTTTGGCAGGATAGAAGGTGCATTTCCGGAGTCTTTTACCGGCATTCCTTCCACTCTCAAGTACCACACTGCGCCAATCGGGTTCAAAGGGCTGTGAGCCCCGGAGAATTATACATGGCGGATTATCATATTCGAGTATGTTCGTGCGGCCGTCACTCTCAATATCCACGATAGTAAAGGTGGAGTAGCTGATTTTACGCTCCGAACAGACAGGCAGTGTATTCATTATTATTTCTGCAATGCGATCTGACTCTTTGTGCTCCCTGGTGAAGTTGAGAGCCATGGTGGAGGTAAGAGTCGCAAGTATATTGGCTTTTACCCCATGTCCCATACCATCGGAGAGAACAGCAATAATACGATTCTCTTCCCTTACGTTTCTGAAGAGAAAAACATCACCACAGATACGCTCACCATGGTGATTACGCTGTTGACTGTTAACCTCTATGAAAAAGTCACGCGTCATTACTGATTCTCTGTTTTATTTTTGTGAGGCTCTCTCTTCTGACGGAATGACTCAACTATTGAGTTGAGCATCTGCTCTGTCTCAGAAGCACCCTCACCAAGGAGAAAACCAATCTTCTGAACCATGTCAAGATTCTTATCAATAACCTCAGTAACCCTGTTTATTACCTCTTCGCGCTGTACCTCGGGCGAGAAGAGATCACGAATAACTGCTCCGGCAATCCTGTTTTGCCTTATCGGGAAGATCGAAATATTGAACATACGGTCTTCAAGCTGTACATCCCGACTTATTACCGATTCATTCTCTTTGAGTACAAAAGAGAAAATATTATAGACATTAAAGGGAAGGAGAGTCTTAAGGTCAGCCCCCCGCAGTCCTGGTATTATCTCTGCAATGTTTCTGGCATCTTCCCCTATAATTGAAAGGAAGCTCTCATTGGAATGAAGTATTTTAAGATCATTATCAACAATCACTACGCCATTAGGAAGCTTGTCAAGCATACTGTTCATTGTCTCGGAGGCATTCTGTGCTGCGTCTTTCTCTCTTTGAGCCTGCTCCTCAGACTCTTTCAGCGCTTTCTTAGTCTCTGACAGCTTTTTGTTTGTCTGCCTGAGTGTCTCAATATACTCCTGCTTATTACGCAGGTTATATGTGTGACACATCTCAGGAATAGCCAGTCCTTTGGCCACTGTTGAGGCAAAGATCCTGCATGAACTGTATCCACATGCATTACAGTCAAGCTCATCAATGCGCTGATCCTTCCCGATGATCTTTAATACCTCATTGATAGCCTCTTCTGATGGTTCAGGAATCCTCTGGTCATTGTTTCTGAAGCTTCTTGTAAGATCAAGCTTTGACCACCGCTCCATGTCATGTTCCCACTGCTCCTTATCAAGAGCATTGACCCTCTTTTCAGCATACTGACGTACCAGTGAACGTCGCCTGAAACGTTCACTGTGCCTTTCCATTCCAGGGCCAAGGAGACATCCTTCACAGAAAAACAGGTTGAAGTGATGCCGTATCCGGTCTATATGGTTATTGAAGTCAATAATAGCCTCCTTGATCTCATCCTTTCCTGATGCTGTAATTACATTGCTGGTAACAAGATCACGCTTTATGCCTGCTGCCCGTAACATACCTGCAGGCATGGGATAAAGTGATCCCCAATGACCAAAGGGGGGATCAAAATCAGACATCTTAACGGCTTTCTCATGTACATCGTACTCCTCAAATAACTCCCTGAGCTCAATGAAGGTGAGTACCGCAGCGATGAGCTCAGGACCCCGGCCGGACAAAGCCTCTTCTTTGTTGTCAATACATGGTCCTATATATACATTTAATACATCTTCACCATACAGATCATGAGTAACCATTGCAGTAGCAATCATTGGAGATACTATCGGAGCCAGGTTGGGAACAAGGTCGGGCTGGTACTTCTCAATCATCTCAACAATAGTAGGACACATGGAGGTGATATAATACTTTCCGCGTGCCTCATCAAAAAGTCTTTTATATGCATGACCCACCAGATCAACACCAAAGGATACCTCATGTACATAATCAAACCCAAGCTTACGAACCATGCCAACAAACTTGCGGTAATCGGTTATGTCATCAAACTCCGATGCTATACTTGGAGCTATCAGTGCAACAACTTTCCTGCCACTGCTTAATATTGTCTTTACCTCAGAGGTGGCATTACGAAATTCTACTGCCCTGGGAGTGCATGCAAGATAACATAAACCACAACCTACACACTTGTCAGCTATCACTACAGGATGCTTCCTCTCTGGCTTTACTTCAATGGCATTTACCGGACATACCCTTACACATGAATATGTGTTGCGACATTTATCCTCATTTATGAATATGACCTGTTTTGTATCCTTCATAGAATTGTTCATGAGATTCTTATGAGATCAGCAAGCTCTTTGTCAAGGACTCTTTCCATATCCCTGACATCTATCTTTTCAAATACTTTCCCATTAATAATAACAAAGGGCCCTTCACTGCAATTACCCAGACAACGGGCTCCCCTGAAAAATACCTTGTCATCAAGATGATTCTTCTTCAGATAATCACGGATTAACTGAACAACATCCTTGTTTCCTCTTGAAAAACATGAGCTTCCAAGGCATATCTCTATTTCATACGAGTGCTTCATCAGTGACTGGTATCAAAAGTACAATAAATTTCTGTCCGACATTGCAATAAGGTAAAATGCTGAAATGAGCATATAGGTGTATTGATAACTTCTCGTTGGCCTATGACATCCATTAGTGGTATGTCTGCCATCTCAACTGCATTTTCCATAATATAAAAATAGCGAATTGCATTGTTTCTGCAATTGTTTGTTCGTGTTATAAAAGAGAGCTTATACTATCAGACACCACGCTATTGGATCAAATAATTATTAGCTTTGAAGGCAAAACAAATAAAAATGAGAAGAACTCTCCTCATTATTTCTTTTTTCCTTCTGCTCGCCTCGTGCAAAAAAGAGAAGGATCCGGAGGACGCAAGTATCATCGGTTATGCAGTGACAGACCTGAATCAGTCTGTTCTTGCTCTTGATGTTGTGTATACTGAAGAAAGCGAAAAGTGCATTTATCTACTCTTTAATGGCAACTTTACAGCTGCCTCTTTTCCGTTGGAGTTTACAGCTGAGTTCTCTCTAACCGAAGGTGCAGTGTCCTTACCGGCATCGGGAGAGACAGTGAGCTTTAACAATAAGGATGACAGGTTTCATTATATTGTTACTGCATCTGACGGAAATGTGATTGATTATTATGTTGTTTTGCGTGATAACCAGATCCCTGACTCTGACTTCGAAGACTGGTACCTCGCTACAGGCATGGATGGACGAGGGTTTTATGAGCCTGGCCTGTCTGCAGAGGCAACTGTCTGGGCTACTGCCAACCAGGGGACAAGTACTTTCGGATTGTACTGCACCACACCTTATGAAACGGGTGATGGAAAAGCCGTACGTATTGTCACTGGTGAGACATCACTGATACCTGTTACAGCAGGCACTCTCTTTACCGGTAAATTTGACGTTGACGGAGCAATAAATAATCCGACTGACCCGAAAAAAGCAACAGATTTCGGAATGCCATTTAGCCTGAGGCCTAATGGCTTGAGCTTCAGATATTCATTTCAGCCTGGAGCCAGATATATCCGGGCTACTCTGAAAAATCCGACTAATATCTTCGGTGGGTTTACTGTGACAGAAATAGAAGGAAACGATAGTTTTACTGCTTATGCCGTCCTTGAACGGAGAGACAGTAACGGCATCACAGAAGTGGCTCGCGCAGAACTTATATCCGATATAGCCGTTGATCAGATGACTCCTGCCGTTTTGCCTTTTGCCTATTCTTCAGACCAGAAACCAACACATTTGTATGTAGTCTTTGCTTCAAGCAAGGATGGAGACCTTTTTACAGGTGCCGTTGGAAGTACACTGTTTGTTGATGATGTTGAACTTCTATATCAGGAATAATTGTCAGTTATAATTAAACTACCTAAAGGGAAAATGAGAAAAAGACTTATTTTATTACTCACTTTTGTGTTGCCCTCAGTACTTATGGGACAGACATATAAACTGACTCTTTATCCATCAATAGGGGCAGATGTGGGCGGTGCGGTTCCCTTTCCCCTATCAGATATACCCGCAGGGGCAAAATGGACACCCTCAGTTAATCCATCACTTGGGGCAGGATTGAAATTCACTCTTAATGACCGATGGGATCTGATTGTTGAGGCAAATTATCATAACCTTGAATTTACCGCAGAAGCTGACGTACGGAGCCAGCCATATTTTTACGGCGATCAGCAGTATGTAATCTATTTCTCCGGACACACAGAGACAGATGTAGAGATAAAGTTTCTGGAGATACCCCTCATGGCAGGTTATTCAATCAGCAACAACTGGATACTTACTCCCGGTTTGTATTATTCAAAAATCTTTAAAAGTGACTTCTCCACCAGCGGTCAGGATGGCGTCACATCAACAGATAAAGCTATTACAGATAATGCTGTTCTACCCGGACCCTCTAACCCTAACTATGATTTTGATGACTATATGGATACATGGGATGTGGGAGTTCTGCTGGGCTTCCGTTACAGCCTTAATCATAGATTAAGCTTCACTACCCGTCTGCAGACAGGGTTTAAAAGCATTTTTAAAGCCGACTTTGACAGCATAGACTATGAAATGTACCAGGTAAGGCTTAGTGTAGGTGTTGCAATAAACCTGATAAACCTGTGGCAGAAGTAAAGGCTGACAGAAACAAAAAGGTTATTTATCTGCCGGCTTACCCCATTTACATATCATATCCTTTTGCTCCTGTGAAAGCGCTGCACCAGGATTGGATTCAATATAACCTTTGGGAGGCATGGAACCTTTGGTAACAACGTTACATATCGCCTCAGCCTTCTTTGTCTGTTTCTCAGGTTTATAACTATCCCACTTTGAGAAATCAATAATTGATTTGGCCATGCCCTTGCCTTCTGATGAGTGGCATGTCATACATGAATTTTTGAAAACAACCATAAGATCATCAGGGATGGAGAGTTCGGTTCCTGACCCTGTTGAAATTTCACTGGAATTCTTCGGTGGCATCATGACCCATGATACTGAAACCAGAATAACCATTAATGTTACTGCTACCAGGAGATACTTTTTCATTCTGATAAACTTTATGTTAAACCATAGAATCCTGACTACTGCTATATCACAATATCGCTTGTATTGTTAGCTCTCACTTTTTCTACAAGCTAAGATAAGATATGATTTTATAATAAATGATAATCATGAACAATAATTTAATGCATTAATAGACAGCAATATTCCATATATTTAGTAGCATGATTTTATGTTGTTAAATAAATAACATTGTTTTTGGAATAACAATTATATTTTTTATTTTTGTGAGTATACCCCTAAGGGAGGTAGCTAATTATGAGCAAGATAGAATCAATACTCAAACGATACCAGGCAGGAGCAAGGGAGAGTCTAATACCTATCCTGCAGGAGATTCAGCTTCAAGAGGGCTTTATTTCTGAAGAGTCTGTGATTGAAGTAGGAAGATTTCTGGGGATATCAACGACCAAGATATTTGGTTTGGCGACATTCTATGACAAATTCCGGTTTATCCCTTCTGGCAGGGTTCATATCAGGATTTGTAACGGCACTTCATGTTTTCTGAATGGATCGGGTCAGGTGATAAATGTTTTGAAGGATATCCTGGGGATAGAACCAGGGCAGACTACGCGCGATGGTCGTTTCAGTTTTGAGGTGA
>QKCK01000280.1 GCA_003245695.1 Bacteroidota bacterium
AAGCAACAGTTTCCCGAAGACAGGGTTTAATAATATATTGAACTGGTTTGTCTCATCAGGACCGGGGACCATTGAGGTGGCATTATACCTGGTAAAAGGCCGTGGAGTAAATGTGCGGCTACCCAGTATCATGGGGCTGTAGGCTACCGAGTCATTGCTATAGAATGATCCGTAGGTAGGGAGTTCGAAGACCTCTGTAAGAGGATGGACAACAATAGTCTGCTGCTTGGTGGTGTCACCGAAATAGGTGCCACTGAACTTCATCATCAACACTGCCGAGTCATATTCGACTTCATAATCATACTCATGTTTACCCGGAGCAGAGAAAGCAAGATATGTCGTTGCTTCTATTGTTCCCCAGTAGGGATCCCTGATCTTCCCGACAAGGCCTATGCTGTTCCCTGAGGTTGCCACTGAGTCAATATACATCGTTGTCATCTTTATGCTGCATGTATCAACATAAGAAGTATGAATATTGCTGTCAAGATATTGCCCTCCCAGTGAAAATCCTTCACTGGTACATCCTGTCGATAGCAATATACCGGTTACAACAGGAATTATAATTCCAAAAATACGCAAAACAGTCTTCATCGTTTGCTTTTCACTTTTTTACCTTATGACAAATAAAGCACCATAACACCTCAGAATAAAATCAATTATACAAAAGAAATAGTCTGGCAGGTAAAGGCCTGATTATGGGGTGTGAATCGTTCACCTGTTAAAACCACGCCTTTACCGGCAAAAATATGCAAAATACCCCCTAAACCCACCTTTCGGTAGAATATTTTTTGAAATGGATTACGCTACCGGTATTTTCACCGAAGTTTTAAATACTAATATGCTGTAAGATGAAAAACCTTAATAGACTTTTATTGTTATTACTGCTCACTCCTGTTCTTTTTGCATTCTACGGATGTAAAGAAGATATTGTATATGGTGACTGGATAAGAGTGTCTGACTTTTCCGGGGTAGCACGCAGTGATGCCTCTTCATTTGTTATAGGTAAAAAGGGATATGTTTTCGGAGGTTATGATGGTGATGACCGCCTTAAAGACCTCTGGGAATATGATACTGAGCTTGACACATGGACACAGCTCGCACCTCTGCCTGATACCGATGAGGGTCTTGGAATAGTTGGCGGCGCAGCACGTAACTCTGCATCTGCCTTTGCTATTGGCAATAAAGGCTATATCGGATTAGGATATGATGGTAAAAATTATCTGAAAGACTTCTGGGAGATAGATGTTACAACCAACACCTGGACAAAGAGGGATGATTTCCCCGGCAGTGCACGTAACGGTGCAATAGGATTTGCTGTTCTCGGTAAAGGGTACTTCGGTGGTGGATTTGATGACAATTACCAGAAAGACCTCTATGTATTTGACCCGACAACAAACCTGTGGGCTTCTGCAGGTGATATTCGCGGTTCAAAAAGATATAACGGAGGTGCCTTTGTCTATAAAGATGAGGTTTATATCGTTGGCGGTATGAACAACCAGGCTCTTGTTACTGACTTCTATAAATTTAATCCTGCATTGCCTGAAGCAGTTGCATGGACAGAACTCAACAGAATTGCTGACGTAACTGATAACGACTGGGATGATGACTATGCTACCATAGCCAGACAGTATCCATGTATATTTATCATCGATGACTGGGCTTACATGACCTGCGGTTCAACAAAGTCCTCACTGGTAAATGAAACTTGGGGCTATGACTTTGATGCCGATAAATGGAATGACTTCCCTGCTTTTGAAGGAACATCCAGATCTGCTGCTGTAGCATTCTCCGTAGACAACAGGGGATTTGTCCTCACCGGACGCAGCTCTTCTTACAGATTTGATGATGTATGGGAGTTCCTTCCTGATCAGGAATATGACACACAGACTTACTAGAAAAATATTACTGTTTGCCGTTTCACTTCTGATTATTTCAGCACTGTCACTCCTTGCAGTAAGGCATGCAGTGAACAATACAGGAGTTAAAACTTTCCGGACGGATGGAGGCTGGGGTTACAGCATAACCAAAAAGGATGGTAAGGTAATGATAAACCAGCCATTCATACCGGGAATACAGGGACAGCAACCATTCTCTACAAAGAGAGATGCTGCAAAGGTGGGGCGAATGGTAAAAATGAAATTAAGAAAAGGTGAAATACCGTCAATAACACCTGAAGAACTTAAAAAGGCCGGAATTATCACTAAAGGGTCTCATTGACCCGGATATGTTGCTGACCACTTTATTACAGATACTAAACTTTCATTCCGGCCTTTTCTCATACAGAGAGACTCCACAAGAGTCTCTCTTTCTTTTTTACCGGCAAAATACCTGCAGCTGTTTCTTGAAGTGATTGGTATTAATTATAATATGAAGCCTCTGCAGTGTGCTGTCCTGCTTTAAAATTTCATCTCCCAGATGTGACGGCTCTATACTTACTTGGTACAGAAAAGATAGATGCTCCGCATACAAGATGTCGCCACTCTGTGGCTTATTATATCTGTTTCACATCTGATTCTACATAGGTGCCGCAGCTATGCTGCTGTTTGTCTTCATTATGTCATTCGACAGTTTAATAAACCTGATCCCTGAAATCATTAATCCGCTTTCTTTTAAATATGTTCATTATTAATCCCTGGGATCCACTCTTGTTATTATCCCACCTCCCTCTCTCTCACTGTGATAATATGTTATGCCCTTCGGACATATCTCCTTTTTTTCTATCTTTGCAGCTTGAAAAAAATACGATATAACACATTATATGTCAAAGAAATTTCCTGAATACAAAGGGCTTGATCTGGCGAAGGTTAACGAAGATGTTCTGAAACAGTGGGACAGTAACGACACTTTCTCACGCAGCCTTCATCTGCGCGACGGCCATCCTGAATTTATATTTTATGAAGGTCCTCCTTCAGCCAACGGTATGCCCGGCATACATCATGTCATGGCCCGTTCTATCAAGGATGCCATCTGCCGCTATAAGACACTTAAGGGATTCAGGGTAGACCGTAAAGCCGGCTGGGATACCCATGGCCTGCCCGTGGAACTGGGCGTGGAGAAGGCACTGGGTATAACCAAGGAAGATATAGGCAGTAAGATTTCCGTTGCCGAATACAATGCCGAGTGCCGCAAGGATGTGATGAAATATACCGATATGTGGGTTGACCTCACCCGTAAGATGGGCTACTGGGTCGACATGCATAACCCTTATATCACATATGACAACCGTTATATCGAGACACTCTGGTGGTTACTTAAGAAACTGTACTCTAAAGGTTTCCTATACGAAGGCTATACCATACAGCCATACTCACCTGCAGCAGGCACCGGACTCAGCTCACATGAGCTTAACATGCCGGGCTGCTACCGCGATGTAAAAGACACCACCTGCGTGGCTCTCTTCAGGGTGAAGAGAAACAGCAAATCAGAGGTGCTGTTCAACAATATCGACACTGAAGGCGTGAGCATAATGGCATGGACCACCACACCGTGGACCCTCCCTTCTAACACCGCTCTGGCTGTTGGTGCTGACATAAAATATCTGCGTGTACGTTCATTTAACCCGTATACCTCCGAGCCGATAACAGTGGTTGTGGCTGAGGAGCTTGCCCCGCAGTTCTTCCCCCAGGCTAACGCTGATCTTAAGATTGAAGACTTTAACCCTGGTGATAAGAAGATACCTTTTAAAGTCACCGGCAGCTTCACCGGCAGAGATCTTACCGGCATGGAGTATGAGCAGCTCATTGACTGGGTCAACCCCGGTGAGGGAGCCTTCCGTGTCATAGCCGGCGACTTTGTCACTACCACTGAAGGTACAGGCATAGTTCATATAGCTCCCACATTCGGTGCTGACGACTACCGTGCCGGACGTGAGAATGGCATACCTCCCATGCTGGTGCTGATGAACGACGGCTTTAAAGGACCTCTCGTCGATAAACGTGGGCGTATGGTACCTATAGAAGACATGGATGCAGCATTCGTTAAGTCGAATGTGAATCTTGACACCTATACCGCTTTTGCCGGTCGTTTTGTAAAGAATGATTACGACGCTACCCTCACCGCTGATGATACCACCCTTGATGTAGATATCGCGGTGTCACTCAAACAGGAGGGTAAGGTGTTCCGCATAGAGAAACATGTGCATAACTATCCTCATTGCTGGCGTACCGATAAACCTGTGCTTTATTATCCGCTCGACTCATGGTTCATACGCACCACAGCTGTACGCGACCGCATGATAGAGCTGAACAACACCATCAAATGGAAGCCGGAGAGCACCGGATCAGGGCGTTTCGGCAAGTGGCTCGAGAACCTCGTCGACTGGAACCTGTCGCGGTCACGCTACTGGGGCACACCACTGCCTATCTGGATGACAGAAGACCGTAAGGAGGAGATATGCATCGGCTCTGTAGCCGAGCTCAAGGCTGAGATAGAGAAGAGCGTGGCAGCAGGATTCATGACTGCCAACCCGCTGGCAGCATTCGTTGAGGGCGATAACAGCACTGAAAATTATACCACCTTCGATCTGCACCGGCCTTTCGTCGACGACATAATACTGGTGAGCCCCACAGGCAAACCCATGTACCGCGAGACCGACCTCATCGATGTGTGGTTTGACTCAGGCGCCATGCCTTATGCCCAGATGCACTACCCCTTCGAAAACAAAGAGACCTTCGACGCTGTCTTCCCGGCCGACTTCATAGCTGAAGGCGTAGACCAGACACGCGGATGGTTCTTTACACTCCACGCCATAGCAACAATGATATCCGACTCAGTGTCGTTTAAGAATATCATATCAAACGGACTGGTGCTCGACAAGAACGGCAATAAGATGTCAAAACGTCTGGGCAACGCTGTCGACCCATTCAGTACAATCAACGAGCATGGCTCCGACCCGCTCAGGTGGTATATGCTCACCAACGCGCAGCCATGGGATAACCTGCGTTTCGACATATCAGGTGTTGACGAGGTGAAACGTAAGTTCTTCGGCACACTCTATAACACATACTCATTCTTTGCACTCTACGCCAACGTCGACGGCTTCACCGGCAACGAGCCACAGGTGCCTGTGGAAAAGAGGCCTGAGATAGACCGCTGGATAATATCACTCCTCAACTCACTGGTGAAGGAGGTGACAGAGCGTTTTGACGACTATGACATCACCCCGGCCGGAAGGGCTATCTCTGAGTTTGTAACAGAGAACCTCTCCAACTGGTACGTCCGCCTCAACCGCAAACGCTACTGGGGCGGTGGCCTTGACGAAGACAAGCTCTCAGCATACCAGACACTCTATACCTGTCTCGAGACAGTGGCCGTGCTTGCTGCACCTATAGCGCCTTTCTTCTCCGACAGGATTTATGCTGACCTCAACACCTTCAGACATAACGGCGACTATAGCTCTGTACACCTTGCTACCTTCCCCGGCTATGACAGCAAGCTCATCGACAGCGACCTGGAAGAGCGTATGGAGATAGCACAGAAGGTATCGTCAATGATACTGGCACTGCGCCGTAAGGTGAATATCAGGGTACGTCAGCCGCTGGCACGTATCATGGTGCCTGTCACCGACGCATCGTTCCGCAATAAGTTCGAGGCTATCAAGAGTCTCATCCTGGCCGAAGTCAATGTGCGTGAGGTAGAGTATATCGACGACACCTCCGGGCTGCTGGTGCGTAAGGTGAAGCCTAACTTCAAGCTTCTCGGACCGCGTTTCGGCAAGGCTATGAAAGATGCCGGTGCAGCCATAATGGCTATGAGCCAGAAAGATATCGAGGCTTTCGAAAAGGCCGGAAGCTGGAAGCTGGAGATAGCCGGCGCTGACTACGACCTTACCACCGACGAGGTGGAGATCATCTCCGAGGACATACCAGGCTGGCTGGTGGCAAATGAGGGTCGTCTAACCGTGGCTCTCGACATAACCGTCACCCCCGAGCTGCTCCACGAAGGCATAGCCCGCGAGTTTGTGAACCGCATACAGAACATACGCAAGGAGAGCGGCTTCGAAGTGACCGACAAGATCGTGGTGCTGATAGAAGACCTCGACTTCCTGCATGAGGCAGTGATGAAGCATAAAGATTATATCGCTTCACAGACACTGGCAAACAGCATTGAGCTTGTTGCTGCTGCTGCTCTCACCGGCAACGGATCAAAAGAGATAGACATCGAGGAAAACATGGTGAAGGTGGTGATAAAGAAGGGTTAGCCACATCTCAAATAATATAAGAACAGAACCCCGGTGCAGTGTATGTGCCGGGGTTTTGTGTGTAATACTGACGGCATCCCGGTGCAGAACACTCCCACTGATATATCAGCTCCGGAGGAGCGTGACAAGCAATCCCGAAAAGGAGAATATTTAGGGTGCTGTCAGAAAGTATATGATAAGAAGTTACCGGATAACCAATTACTATGCATTCATGTTAACAAGCGAGAGTTTTGTGAGTGCCACACAAAACAGTTACCTTAATTCCGGTGTGTTACAGTGGCGCTACATCTGCCACAGATGATTCTAATGAGTTGAGAATGGAGTAAAATACATTATCATGAAAGAATACTAATAATGAGCCGAGTAATAAAACTTTTTCTAATGATCATAATACTGGCATTCTGTATCACAGGTGTATTATTGTATTATACTCACATATTACCAAGCAAGTATTATAAAAGAATTTCTGAAGTTGATTTTGATATTTTGTACGGATGGAGGGTTGAACCACGCTATTATAAGCGGAATCCGGCTTTAATTTTTACATTTCCCTCAAAGGATAGCATAGATTATTGTGTGAAGGAACCTTGTTTCTATAGTATGTCAGAAGAAGTTATAGCTTTTCCTATGGGATATTCATATAATAGTTTTGATGCGAAACTGGGATATGGAAGCCCCGAGGAGCTGGAAAACAGAATAAAACTGATAGTAGAAGTATTTAGAGCCACTGGTGCAGACAGGTTGATTTCAGATCTTTGTAACCCAGATGTAATGTATTTCAGTTATGGAAGAAAGATAGTGATATACCTAATGTATATACCATTAACTATTGAAAATGAATCTCGTTCGATTTTGATAGCAGGTTATAAGAAAATTAATGAATCGTGGTATTATGATGTGCATTTCAGATTACGATAAGAAATTGCCAGAACTATTTATATCCCAATAGGATATTACTTTTATACAGGTCATAAAAAGCGAATTGATAAAGATAAAACTTCAAAAAAAATAGAAAGGAGGGAATGGGCTGCTCAAAAACTACTTTATTGACGATTGTATCGATGCAGCCTGAGGGATATTATTCATTTCAGACCAAGGTAATTCCTATTGCGTTGCGGCCTAAAGAGGTATGTTAACCTTCTGATAATTCAGTGTTTGAAACTGCTAGTGTGTAGGAATGCGAATAAAAACCATCATTTTGGGCACTCTTCGGACTTTTATGACATCCCCTGAGGTGTTGGTTTAGGTCCTTTTCTTCGGCTGTGGTATGAGGTTATTCACATATGGCACCTCAGGCGCAGGTATCTTTATTTACCGCATACTCCCCTGCTTGCCGACAAGTGTCATTAAGATATGGCACCAGGTAATCCTTGAACCCTGAAACCCTGAAACCTCATTTCTGCCATTGAATTAATAATACTGTCTAAAATCAGAACCCAAGATGGCAAACCTAAGAATGAAAAGGGTGAAGTAAAAGAAGAGAATGAAAGAGAACAATTTATTAAAATTTCGGATCAAATGTATTCTAAATAATTTTTACAGTGGTATTATAAATATGAGAGTAAATCAAATTAAGAAAAATTTAATCACCTGCATAAGTGGTTGCTTTTTTCTACCATTATTATTAATGGGCCAGGAAATAGGGGAGAAAATATACATAATAGATACATTATTTATTAATGGAAAGTTTATACATGTAACAA
>QKCK01000018.1 GCA_003245695.1 Bacteroidota bacterium
CACACCTGGGCTGTTGTCTGATTGTTTATCAGCAACAGGAGAAAGATTGTCATCGAAAACATTACAAGGCAGATACGGGTATTCATTTCCTGAGGTTTTTATGGTCAAAATGACAAAGCCTTCTGACCAGATGAATGATGCTGCTTTTTCAAGGGAGAGAACTATAAGTGTTGCTCCTGTTATAAAGTTAGCTCTTTCTTAAAAATGAGGGGCTCTGATATCAGCTTTTGCCTTTTGTTATATACTATTATCATCTCTTTTTTGTAGTTTTAGTATCTCTTATTCAGGATAAACAAAACTGTAAACCCTAAAATCTTATAATACCATGAAGAAGTCATTCTTTGCACTGCTACTGATCATTCTTTCTCCCGTTGTATCATTCTGTCAGACCGGAAAGGATGTCACATCAGTAATAAAAGATATAACCATTTACACCCGTGAGGCCCAGATTGAGCGTGAGGCTACTGTACAGCTCCAGCAGGGTCAGATGGTTCTCAACTTCACTGGTCTTTCGCCTTACATACGTAAAGAGAGTATCCGTATTGAGGGTGATGGCTCATTTATCATACAGAACGTACAGCACCAGAACAACTATCTGAACAGGCTTGAGAAAAACAGGGAGTTGGAATCATTAAGTAATAAGATTGATGAGATACAGGGTAAGATAGAACTGGAGAGGACATGGGTGAAGATATTAAATGACAAGCTCGATTTCCTGAATACAAACAAGCTAATAACAGGCAAGGACCAGTCAATTAGTCCTGACGCCTTTAACTCGCTCAACACAATATACGGCTCTAACCTTGAGACGCTGACACTTGAGATACTGAAGCGGGAGCGTGTCCTGAAAGAGTATGACAAGGAGATAAGCAAGCTCAACAGTCAGATCATATCACTTAATAACAAGTCTGACCTGCCCTCAGGAACAATCATTGTATCTATAGATGCAAAGCAGGCACGTAATGCAAAGGTGAAACTCAGTTACCTGGTTGACAACGCCACCTGGTATCCTACATATGATATCCGTTTCACCGGATCTGACAAACCGCTGACAGTTACCTTTAAAGCTAACATTAATCAGAACACCGGCATTGACTGGTCAGATGTGAATATCACTCTCTCAACGGCAAAGACAAATATCTCAGCCCAGATACCGGCACTTGAACCCAATTACCTGCAGTATTATTACCCCAGCTATGATGCCCGCGGTGATGTAACATCAGCATTGCAGGGTAGAGTGGCAGGAGTAGAGATAAGTGAAGCTCCATCAATGCGGATACGGGGTGTAGCTTCTGTCAAACCGGGTGAAAATCCTTTATATGTGGTTGATGGTGTGCCCTATGATGACATCTCTCACCTCGACGCCGATGAGATAGAGAGTGTCTCAGTGCTTAAGGATGCCTCGGCTACAGCCATATATGGTTCAAGAGGCAGCAACGGCGTTGTTATGGTGACAACAAAGAAGGATAAGGATAATTCATCTATCCCTATGACAATTACTTCCAAACGTGAGATATCGAATGAATACACTATTACAACACCCCAGAGCATCAACTCAAACAGCAAGACAAGCACGATAATCTTTAAAGAGATCAGGCTCAATTCAACTTACGAATACCAGACAGTACCATTACTCTCAGAGAATGTATTCCTGATAGGCAGGGTTGCCGACTGGTATAAGTCTGACCTGATGGATGGTGAAGCAAACATCTATCTTGAGAACTCCTATGTTGGCAAGTCACGCATCAACACACAGCAGTTTACAGATACACTTGAGCTGTCGTTCGGTGTTGACAATAACATCAGCGTTAAGCGTGAGAAGCTTACTGACTTCTCACAGAGCCAGCTTATTGGTATGAACCGGAAGGTGACTGTTGCATGGAAGATAACCGTAAGAAACAATAAGAGTTATCCTGTTACGGCAAAGGTAACAGACCAGGTTCCTGTAACAACAACAAAGGAGATACAGGTAGAGACTATAGAGTTATCAGGTGGCAAGCTTAATGAAGACACAGGTAAGGTAGAATGGAGCCTTGACCTCAAAGGTGGCGAAGTGAAGGAGTTGATACTCAGGTATTCTGTGAAATATCCGAAGGATAAAAATGTGATAATAGATAGATAATATCTTTCTGACGAAATATCAGCCGGTAGCATATTATTGTTTAAATCAACTTTATGAATTGTTTTATCTCAGTTCGCCTGAGAAAAGCTCTGCATTCTTCATAATCGCATTTTATGCCGGGTACATGATTTTTTATTAATATTGGCAATGAATTAAAATGTGCTTATTGATTTTCCAAGGGGAAAGATGCCTGTCAGTAACGCATTTAAAAACAAGAATTTATAATTGCCTCTATGAATCGTGTTATTGCCATTGCCTGTTTGGTTTTCTTGTCTGCGGCCGCCCTGACTGCACAGAAACATACTAATCCTCTTGTTTTCGGGAACAACAGGATAACGTTAATTTCCCCAACACTCTTCCGTCTTGAGTATGCTGAGGATGGAAAGTTTCTTGATGAACCGACTATGTTTGCGTACTCAAGAGACACTTTATTGACTGACTTTCAGGTTAAGATTACCGGAGATAACAAATATGAGATATTAACATCATCACTTCGTCTTGTCTACGAGAATGACGGTTTCCCGTTCGGGATACATAATTTTCAGGCTTTTTATCTCAAAGAGGGAAAAGAAACCAGATTCACAATCCGCAATATCCATAAAAATAATCTGGGAGGAGCTGTCTCAACGCTTGACCGTGTGAGTGGACCAATACCTCTTGAGGATGGATTGCTTAGCCGTGACGGATGGTATATAATAAGTGATACCGGGAAAGAAATACTTAAGGATGGGTGGCTTACAACGCGTGACAGAAGCCATGTTCAGGATCTTTACTGTTTTATCTATGGTGATGATTATAAAGCAGCTCTGATGGATCTCGGACGTATTAGCGGATATGTTCCAATGACCCGCAAGTATGTTCATGGGGTATGGTATTGCAGGTACTGGCCATATACTTCGGGTGAATATCTGCAGTTGGTAGATGAATACAGACAACATAATTTCCCGCTTGATATTGTAGTATTTGATATGGACTGGCATACTGTTAATGCTACGGTAGGGACAGGGCATGCCGGCACACGTGGCTGGACAGGCTATACATGGAATAAGGAGCTGATTCCTGATCCGTCAAAACTGGTCAGGTCACTTCTGGCTGATTCTATACATGTGGCATTAAACGAACATCCTCATGATGGAATACGCCCGCATGAGTCAATGTATGCTGACTTTATGAAGTCAATGGGTAAAAAGGCAGATGGCAGCACAATACTGTTTGATGCCGGAGACAGAAAATATATGAACAATTTTCTCAGATATGCCCATGGTGAAGGCTGGGATATGGGAGTTGCATTCTGGTGGCTCGACTGGCAGCAGAATTATTTATATCCATACGTGAGAGGGACAAATACCTCGCATCTCACATGGCTCAATAAGCTTTATTATGATGAGTCGGCAAGGAATGGACTCCGTGGAGCAGGTTACAGTCGCTGGGCAGGCTGGGGCGATCAGCGTCACCCTATTCAGTTCTCCGGTGATGCCTATGCCAATTGGGATATGCTGGCATTCGAAATAGAGCTTACCAGCACCAGCGGTAATGCCGGATGCTATTTCTGGGCACATGACATAGGAGGTTTTTATGGAGGGAAAGATCCGGAGCTATATACACGATGGACTCAGTTCGGAGCACTGAGTGCCGCACTGAGAATTCACTCCCAGAAGAAAGAAGATCTTGATCGTCGTCCGTGGTTATGGGGTGAACAGACTATTGAAGCCACGCGCAGAGCCTACCATTTCAGATCAGAGATATTGCCTTATATATACACAAGTGTGTGGGAAACACATAAAACAATGGTTCCTCTTAACAGGGCAATGTATATAGACTATAGCAGCGATGAGAGGGCATATAATAATCCGCAGGAGTTTATGTTCGGAGATCTCCTGCTGGCTGCTCCCATTACAAAAGCCGGTGAAGGTGATGACAAGGTGGCATCACAAAGAGTATGGTTTCCGGAAGGAGACACATGGTATGACTTTTTTAACGGAGAGAAATTCGAGGGAGGTACAGATACTGTTGTAAGCAAAAGCATATATGAATTTCCTTTATTTGTCAGGGGAGGATATGTATTGCCGATGCAGAAGTATAAATCGCGTCCGGCATCCTCACCTCTTGATGAGCTTGTTCTGAGGATATATCCCGGCACCGACGGAGCTGATAATACATATACCCTGTATGAGGATGATGGATTAACACCTGAATATATGTCAGGGAAATATGCCACAACCGATTTAAACTACAAACGCTCAGGCAATAATGTAAAAGTTACCATTGCTCCTGTTGCCGGAACATACCAGGGTCAGTTACAGGAGCGTTCCTACACAGTACAGCTCGCCGGATTAAATGGGTCTGCTTCAGTGAGGGTGAATAACAAAAAGGTAAAACCTGTCTTCAGTGACGAACTGAAAATGTTTGTTGTGCATATTAATCCTACCTCTATAAATAAAGCAATAGTCATAGACGTGAGAATGGATAATTGAAAGTATCCGGAGGAATTTTGGGATCAGTCGCCAAAGCCGGCAGATAAACGATGGGTTGATGATGCGTTGATTTGTTAGTCATTTTTATTCATGATTAACGAATCAATGGAAAATAGTTGCTGATTTCTGATCATTACGGATGGTAATGTGAGTGGACAGTCAGCGCACAGGGACGGTATAAAAAGATGCATTGTGTTATTGCTTTTTATACATCCCCAAACTTATTATAAAGGCCCTCTCCCCAACTTTTCCGCTTGATCCCGGGTTATACATAAAAACCTTTTTTGCTTGTCTTTCCGATTTGATTTAAATTAATCGTTTTTACAAATTATCGGTGTTGTTAGTTATGAAAAACAACCGATACTTATAGTGTCTAAAACTAAAAGCAGACGCAATGATGAGATTTGTAATTACGGCTGTTCTTACCGGACTATTGTTTGGTATTCTTGACGGGTTGATAAATGCCAACCCTCTGGCAGTAAAGCTTATGAGTTGTTTCAAACCTATTGCCCGTGAAAAGATAAATGTGCTGGCAGGCATTATCATTGATCTTTGTTACGGTTTTGCCATCAGCGGGTTGTTCCTCTTTCTTAAAGATATTCTGTCAGGCCACACCGGGTTAATGAAAGGAATTGTCTATGGTGCAGGCATATGGTTTTTCAGAGGGTTGATGAATGCTGTCTCAAGCTGGATGATGTATCATGTCCCCGGCCGTACGCTGTTATATATGCTGCTGACAGGGCTGGCGGAGATGATGGCGCTGGGGATACTAAACGGGATTATTATTCCTAGTTAATCTAATTACAGGTTTAATGTTTTATGTTAAGAGGGAACTTGATTTTTACTAGCATTCTGTTACCCTTATCTCCTTACGTTTGCCGTTACCTCCAAAGACAGCTGTACAGGGCATAACACTTATCAGAAGTGTTTATATTGTTGAAAACTAAACGAAGTTATCCAACCTGTGAATGTCCTTTACGATTAGTTTTATATAGCAATTCTGTCGGATAAGATTATTGGCATGGTTTTGAGGCGTGACAGAGGCAGATGCCTTTATTATTTCTGCTTTGCAGAAGGAGAGTATCGGATCAAGTCGAAAACTCAGTGGATAGAATAACTCTGTTTTAATTATAGTGTAATATTAAAATCTGAGAGCATTAAAAGATAGTAAAGGTCTTTATCTTCTAGTTCTTTCTTTGAATGCACAAAGAAAGAACGAAAGAACCGAGGCACCTGCAAATCTATTAACATAGCAATAATCTCTGCCGAGCTCACGAACTGCCTGCCGGCGTTGAGTAACGTGCACCACGGCTGACAAGTCCGGGATCGTCTTTCGCCTGCCACACAGGCCCAGCCTGAAGGGCTCTCCTGCCACGACTTCAGCCAAAGTTAGCTTCGCTGAGCTCGCCCCCGACTAGCGTTGGGACCTCGGTTCGTGCGCTCCGTGGACAGCCTGCACACAGGAACGATACAAAAAATGCATAGTGTTATTACTTTTTATACAACCCCGGCCTGACCGAAGAGAGGGCAGAGTGGTATGTTATTTATGATTAAAACCGGAAACTATCAACCGCTGAAAAACAAAAAGACTTGCCCTGAACAAAGCCGAAGGGCATGCGGTTTTCAATCAGATGTGGTAAGATTTCCACATCATGATCCTGCAGAAGGCTGTTTATATCTTCATTCTCCAGGGTGTCAACGCGGCTTATTGTTAATTTTTCATTGATAGTTTCTATTATGATAATCTATTTGTAAGTATTTTCCTTTTCGCTACATTTGTTGTATGAACCTAGCAGATAACATAAAGGTTATCAGGGAGGAAAAGAACCTTAAGTAGATTGAGGTGGCTACCTTTATAAGTGTTTATAAATAGGCTTACAGCAAGATAGAAAAAGGTTCCAGGGCGCTGACCGTGGAAGAGCTGCAGAAAATGGCCCGGCTCTTTAACATGACTACCGACCAGGTGTTAAACTACGACGGGAAAATACCTCCGGAGGTTATAATTGAGGATAAATCTGCCTCCGAACAAATGAGGCTCATCCAACAGCTCGACGAAGAAGACAAGCAAACCATTCTCAGGCTGATAGAAAAAATGCTTGCCAATAAAAAATTTTAAGACTTCTTTCAGAAAAACCTTGCTGCTTTATAAGCAAAAAGCCCGGCAAGCCCGGGTTTTTTGCATTAAAAGTAGTATTTTCGATAAATAGATAAGCCTATTGTTATAATGAGGTTAAATATTATATAGCCCATAATTAAAAAGCCTTTTCTGGTTTTAATTGCGTTATCTTCAAATGCCCACTTCTTCCTTAAGACATCGTAATTCTTAATTTGAAAGTATCTGTAAAAATTAAAGGCTAACACAATAATTGCTAATACTGAAGCATATGAATGCATAAAGTTTTTCCCTTCATTCGCTTCAAACATAGCATTTACTTCATTTGAAAAAAATGCAACAATTATTAGAATCGACACAATATGAAAGCCTTGCATTAGGGTCACAAGAAGTGCTCCTAATGCTTCTCCATTTTTAGCCCTGAAAGTATTGGTATAAAAATCAGCTACTCTATAAAATATATAATCAAACAGCATCATAATATCTATTGCCCAATTTTATTTATCTGCATCTCTAAATGTTCACCAATAGTTTTACCTGTATATGATTCTACTGCAACATTTGAAATAAAATAAAGACCAGATATAGCCCATCCCACACCGGGCAAAAATGTTGTAAGTCCCATAGCAAAATCAAATGTGTTGGCAAATCGGAAGTCGGTAATCATATTGTAACCAGAAATTGCAGTACTTGCATATGCAAAACTTCGAGCTGCAATTTTTGCTGATTCAGCTAATTCTCCAGTAATTCTATAACTTCTCTGTAATAAGTAATTGTTACCAATATTACTTGTTAATCTTGGTGTGCCATTTAATTGAACCCAATATAATTCATTATGTAATGCTGAACCAATCCCACTATAATAGAAGTTTCCTGCACCAAAACCAAAACTCAAATAATCAGTAAAGGAATGTCCATCCCCATCTCCTGAGGGTAGTATTATATCAATGAGTGTAATTGATCCTCCATCGTCACCATATTCTACAAATAGTGACTCAATGCCATCAATTTCTATTGTACTATATTTGACAGTTGGGTTTTTTGAATAAGTCCGCACTTCAAGTGTTACAGTATTAACCTTTCTGTCATATTCAGAATACGATGAATATTGGTATTGAAGTTGTGGGTTAGAATACCAGGCATGCAGAGATGTTCCTGGTGTAGCCCATGATTCACGGCCTGCTAATGGC